>CALVHK010000014.1 GCA_944327405.1 uncultured Bacilli bacterium
TGGACTTTTACGAAGAAAGAGAGATGATATAAAATGGATACTACTGTAACAGTAGGACAATTTGCGGTAAGTCAATGTGCAGTTAAAGTTAAAACTGCGAGCACTCCAACCGAAACTTTTTCGACAATCGCTGATTTGGAAGAAGTGACTTTAACAATTGAAGCAAATACCGAAACTTGGTATTCGATTGCTGAAGGTGGATGGCAAAACGCATTACTAACAGGTAAAGCGCTAACTGGATCATTTAGCGGTAAGAGATGCTTAGGCGATACTGGTAACGATTTTATTGAGGGCTTAAGATATGCAATCGGAAAAGATTCAGAAGCCGACTTTGAAATCGACTTTCCAGATGGATCTAAATTAGAATTTACAGCAGTAGTAGCACTAACTGATGTTTTAGGTGCAGCTACCGATGTAGCACCATTAAGCGGTGATTTAACTGGAAAGGGTAAACCAACATTTACCCCTGCGGAATAGTAGGGTAGAGGCCAGAGAGTCTTTACCCTCTTTTTTTATTACGAAAGGAAGAAATTTATGAATAAAATTATAGATACGGGAATTACAAAAGAAATTCTTAGTGGAGACAATCATCCACAACTCAAAATTGTAGATAAACTTTATACAGTTGATAATAGGCAATCTACATGGGCCAAAATCCAAGAAATAACAAAAAGCCAAGAGCTAGATAATAACGAAAAGAATGACAAAATTTTCGAGTTGGCTTTAGGAGCTGAAGAAGCTAAAGAAATCAAAGATATGGATTTGCCGGTAGAAAATTATACCTATTTAACTTTTTGTATAATGGGTGCTATTTCTGGCGAAGATCCGAAAGAACTTCAAAAGATGGCTAAGGAAAACGCAAGAAAAAACTAGTAGTCCCAGAAACTTACTATGACATGAAGTTTGACTGGGACTTAATTGTAGCTAGTTTCGCTCAACAGTATGGAATAAGGCTTTATCACGAATATGAAAATATGAGTTGTGAGGAATTTAGGCAACTTCTTAGTGGCTTAAATGGAGACACTCCTTTAGGATATGTAGTACAAACTAGAGCTGAGAAAGATCCTAAAAAGATAAGAAAAATGACCGCTCACGAAAAGAAAATCAGGAGTGACTGGTTAGCTTTTAAAGTAAAAAGTAATAAGGAACAAAAAGTAGAATTAAAAACAGAAGATATTGCAAAAGTATTTTCAAAAATGTTTAGATAGGAGGTGGAATCTATGGCTAACACAAGCGTTGGATCTGTTGCTATGGATCTGACTTTAAATTCCAAAAATTATACTAAACAATTAAATGCAGTTACAAAGAGCACCGAGAGTGCTTTTTCTTCTACAATGAAAAAAGTAGGTGGCTTTATTGCCGGAGCTTTTGCTGTTAAGCAAGTAGTTGATTTTACTAAAACTTGTATTGATAGTGCAAGCCAAGTACAAGCAGCTTTCACAGGCTTAAATAGTATTGTTGAAGGAACCGGAAATTCTTTCGCACAAGCCCAAAAATTTATTAATGAGTATACCTCTGACGGGCTTGTCTCAATTAATGAGGCAGCAACGGCATACAAGAACTTATTAGCTCGTGGTTATGATACTTCACAAATTGAAGATGTTTTAACAAGATTAAAAGATAGTGCAGCATTTGGTAGACAAGCTTCCTATGATTTAGGAGAGGCAGTAGTAACTGCAACCGAAGGTTTAAAAAATGAAAACTCAATTCTTGTAGATAATGCAGGTGTTACTAAGAACGTTGCAAAGATGTGGGAAGACTATGCCAAGGAAATTGGTGTATCTACTAATGATCTTACACAAGCACAAAAGATACAAGCGGAATATAACGGAATTATGGAAGAAACCCGATTCCAAGTTGGCGATGCAGCAGCTTATACAAAGACATTCTCCGGTCAAGTACAACAATTAAAGTTTAATTTTACTCAAATGACTGCTGCGATAGGTAAAGTAGTGGCTCCCATAGCTCAATTATTCATACCTATCTTAAATTCGGCGATGCAGGCTGTGACTAATTTATTTCAATCGTTACAAAATGTATTAAAGGTTTTCGGCTTAGACATGCCTGATGTTGTTTCAAAAACTAGTAGTGCAGTAAGTGGCGTAAGTGCTGATATTGAAAGTACTGGGGATAGTGCAGTAAGTGCAGCTAAAAAAATAAATAAAGCATTTGCGGGTGTAGATGAAATCAATGTGTTAAAAACATCCGATTCATCTAGTACAGGAAGTGACACTAGTTCTTCAACTGGCAGTAGCACAAATACTGCTATATCTATTACTCCGGCTAGTGATGATACAGTAAGTACAGCAGTATCAGCAACAGTAGAAAAAATACGTAAGTATATAGAACCTTTGCAAAATATAAGTTTCGACAATTTAGTAAACGCTTTTCAAAGATTAAAAGACGCGATTACTCCATTAACTTCTAAATTGTTTGATGGATTATCGTGGGCTTATTTTAACTTGTTGGTCCCTTTAGCACAGTGGACTATCGAAAATATTTTGCCGGCATTTCTAGATATTTTTTCTGGTGCACTAAATGTTTTAAATGCTGCTATTGAAGGGATACAACCACTTCTTAGTTGGTTATGGGAAAATATTTTACAACCTATAGCTTCTTGGACTGGTGGTATTATTGTGTCCGTGTTAAGCGGTATCGGTGATGCTCTAAATTGGATTTCTCAAAACGAGATAGCAATGACTATTTTAGAAAGTATAGCAATTGCGATTGGCCTAGTTGCAGCAGCAATAGGTGGCTACAACGCAGTAATGACAATCTGCAATGCGGTTACCGGTGCTTTTTCAGGAATAATGACAGTTCTAACATCCCCTATAACATTAGTGGTAGGTGCTATTGCAGCTTTAATAGCTATAATTACTTTGTTAGTTAATAATTGGGATACAGTTAAAGAAGCAGCTTCATCCTGTTGGGATTGGATAGTTGGAGTTTTTCAAGGCGCGGCAGAATGGTTCAATGATACTATCGTGCAACCAATAGCAAACTTTTTCACAAGTATGTGGGATGGTTTAAAAAATGGTGCGAGTGCAGCTTGGGAAGGAATAAAGTCTGTCTTTGGAGCTGTAGCAGATTTCTTTAAAAATATATTTTCAAAAGCTTGGGAAGGAGTCAAAGCAGTATTTTCAACTGGCGGAAAAATATTTGATGGAATTAAAGACGGAATTGTTAATGCTTTCAAAGCGGTAGTGAATGCAATCATTAAGGGAATTAATAAAGTAGTGGCCTTACCTTTCGATGGCTTGAATGGAATACTAAACAAAATAAGTAGCTTGGAAATCTTAGGGGTTAAACCATTTAGCTGGTTAACATGGAGAGCTCCAGTGCCACAAATTCCATTGCTCGCTCAAGGTGGTTGGTTTGAAAGAGGCAACCCACAATTGGCTATCGTAGGTGATAATACTAGAGAACCTGAAATAGTAGCTCCAGAATCAAAAATTTACGACCAAGTAAGAAACGCAATTCGTGATAGTGGCGGAACCGGAAAACAAGAAATCGAAATTACTATCTATCACAAATACGAAGATGGTAGAACGATAATTCAAAAAATAAATCAAGCTCAAATAGATGCAGGGCAAGTTTTAGTTTTAAGCTAGCTTGCTCTTTTCTTTTGATAGAAAAGTGGTGATGATATGAATAAAAGCCAATTTAAAGTAGATAATGTCTTATTTAGTGCAGACGCAATAAGCTATGAATATTCTCAGCTTGACGGAGAAGATGCAGGGCGTAGTGATGATGGCACTATGTATAGAGATGTAATAGGATTAACTAACAAAATTTCTTATGATTTTAACGATTTTAGGTCAGAAGATGAAATATCGAATATTTTAAAGTTGTTAGAAAAAACCAGTTGTTCTCTTTATTACTACGACCTAAAGGAAAAAGATTGGGTTACAAAAAATATGTATGTAACTGGAGATGCAGTACAAGCGAAAGCAATAGGAGACGAATTCACTAGCGAACCGTTTCAAATTAGATTTATTCAGATGGATGTGGATGATGTATAATGTATGCAATTAGTAATAATTACAAAAATTTAATTGAAAATAGCTTATCATTAAGTCCAAAATCTAAAATAGTGGTTGATAACGTTGAGTATACCGGGTCCGTCCTAAAATCATACCCTAAAATATCACATAAAACAACAAACATGATAGGTGGATTCCCGACTAAAACTTGTTCTTTTGAAATTTATGATGTGAATAATAGTTTGGATTTTGAGGGAAAAGAGATTGCTGTATATCGAGGTTTAGATGTCAATGGAACAATAGAATGGATTCCACAAGGAATTTTTATTCCGACCGCCGATAAAATTACAACTAATATTACCACTAAAACAATTTCATTTGATAATATTCAAGATAAAAGTCAATTATTTGATGCGGTATATACGACTAATCTTGCGTGGCTAGACGGTTCTACGCATACAGGTTTAGAAATAGTTCAAGAAATATGTAATGTATTAGGAATAACTTTAGAAACGACGACATTTAATTGGTACAATTACAGTTTTAAGCAGCCTAATTTCCCTGCAAACATAACTTATAGAGAAGTAATAAATCGCATTGCTGAAATTGGTGGAAATATTGCCTATATCAGTAGAACTGGTAGGTTAGTGATAAAAGGTCAAAATACAACGGGACATTCTGTTGTTAGAAGTAGATATGGTAAATTAAGCAAAGAAAAACAATTTGGACCTATTAATGAAGTCGTGCTAGGTAAAGATGGTGTAGATGATGATATTGTTTATCCGGAAGTTAAGCCTGCCAATATAATTGAGTGGAAAATATTAGATAATCCATTTGTAGATTTATATCGTGGAGAAATGATTGAAACAGTAGCTAGTTATATAATTGGGAAGTCCATTATTCCGTTCGAATTAACAGACTTTGTAGACGGATTTTATTTAGATTTAAATGATACAATTCAAGTGACTGATAAAAATGGCAACACATTTAATGCTACGTTACTCAATTATGAATCTACAAGTAGAATCAAAGCTACAGTTGGTGTTGAAACTCAAAATAATACAACTACAAATTATAGTTTGGCGGGTAGCAATAAAGAAGCAATTAGGACAGTAAAGTCAGAAGTGGATCACATAAATGGAACAATTACGCAAGTAGTGGAAGAGATAGGTGATAGGTCTAGCAAAAATACCACGATCACTCAAGATATAGATACAATATCGCAACAAATATCAGAAGCAGCTCTACTTACTAAAGAAGCAACTCAAATATCTGCTTTGACAATCGAAGATGGTTTTGAAGGGATTTTATTGGAGCTTTCGATAGTCGGAGAAATGAGTTTGTTATACCCAAGTGATGATTTATATCCAAGTGACGATTTATACCCTTTAGACAGTTTTCTTATTATTGAAGATGGCGACGGTAATCAGAATAAAGTACATTTGCCTCTTGATTATTTAAAATATTTAAACACAGATGTTTACGATGAATTTGTTATTGAAGATAGACACGCAAAAATAATAAGACGTGTTGGCGAAAGTGAAGATGGCACTTTGTATGAATTGGAAGAAGAAATAATAGAAGATAAAGGTGAGTTAGATATTCCTACATATACGGGATACAATAAGATTTGGCTAGAATCTTTCTACGACATACCTTTGCAATATTATGCCAAATACGTTTATGATAACGATTATACAAAAGTGTTTGCTACAAAACTTGAAACAACTACTTTAGTAGAACAGACGTCAACATCTATTACTCAATCTGTCAACGCACAATTTGAGAATGTTAATGGGGAATTGCAAGAAGTAAACGCTAGCCTTGAATTAAAACTAGATACTGATGATTTAACAACAGAAATTAACGCACATGCAGACGAAATAAATCTAACCGGTTATGTTAAAATGTCTAATCTTGAAAATGAAGGTGAAACGGTAATAAATGGTTCAAATATAACTACTGGAACAATTAAAAGCACGGATGGAAATTTAGAGATAAATCTTAATACTGGAAAAATAGACAGTGAATCATCTATTGTATTTCATAGCGATTCGTCTACTTATTTGTCCGGAACCACAATAGATGGCGATTTTGTAGAAACAAATCAAATAGATTGCTTTAGATTTTATGGATATAGTGATTTAGACGGAAACATTCATACAACCATTTATCAAGGAACGATAACAACTGATAGGGTTACACAAACCTCTAAGAAAGAAAACAAGAAAAATTTTGAGTTATATAGCGGTGCTTTAAAAGCAATAGAAAACATTGACATATATAAATATAATTTAAAGGATGAAGAAGAGGAAACAAAGAAGCATATAGGATTTGTAATTGGCGAAGAGTACAATTATTCGGAAGAAATTACAAATTCAGAAAATACAGGAGTAGATTTATACTCTATGATTTCAATGTGTATGCAAGCAATAAAAGAACAACAAGAAATAATTAATAATTTACAAGAGCGAATAGAGGCTCTAGAAAGGAATGAAAAATAATGAAAAAAATACTTGACACGATATTTCGCTTCGTTGTATGCTTAAACGAAACGAAACGAAACGAAACGAAACGAAACGAAACGAAACGAAACGAACAACAATACACCCAAAAATGGAAGGGGGTGCAGTTATTTAGTAATTGCACCTCAAATCATGGAAAGGAGAGTGAAGGCTTAAATCTTTGCTCTCTTTTTATTAGAGGTGCATTTCTATGCTAGGAGTGGCGTTGGAGTTTAAAGGGTATCCTGATACTACAACACCGTTAAACCCCACAAATTTAAATAATATGCAAAAACTATTAGTTGACCTGATATACCCGATAGGTTGTTATTTTGAAACATCAGATAGTGATTTTGATCCAAACGTAAAATGGGGTGGTACGTGGCTATTAGAAACAGATGGAACTGTACTAGTATCTAAATCTAGTACTAGTGGTAGTAAGTTTAATGATGATATTGAGACGGTTGTTGGTGAAGAAGAGCATACTTTAACTGTTGCCGAAATAGCACCGCACAAACATATTCAAATATCAGCAAATAGTGGCACTTCAGGATTATCAGGAACCACCTATAGCAATCTTGGATGGTCTACGGGGAATAATGAGGCTTTAGGACAAGCAATGCAAGACGCAGGTGGTGGAGAGGCTCACAACAACGTACAACCATCAAAAATAGTAAATAGATGGCATAGAACTGCATAGAGCAAAGATAAAGCCGACTTATGGCTTTAATAGAATTTAAGAATAAACCTGATACGACTACACCGATTAATGCAGATAATCTTAATCATAATTTTAATGAATTAGATACAAAATTAGCAGAAACAGGTGATAAAATTGGTAATTTAAGTGATTTAGAAACTGTGGATAAATCTAATGTAGTTGATGCCATAAACGAAGTTAAAATTAATGATACTGGTTGGATACCACTGACACTTATTAATAACTGGGCTATCCATGGATCACAGTGGCAACAACCTGCTTATAGAAAAGTAAACAATGAGGTGTTTGTGAGAGGCTTGGTAAGTGGCGGAATTGCTAATTCAGTTTGTGCTAATCTGCCGAGTGGGTATAGACCTGGGAAAACTACTTATTTTATAGCAGCTTCAGATGAAGGAGTAGGAAAAGGTACAATTGCAGCAAATGGTGATTTAACCGTTGAAAGTTACACTATTTGGATAGATTTAGAATTTTCTTATTTCACAGACTAGCATAGAAATAAAACTAAATAACGTTATGAATGCAAAAAATAAATTTTGAAAATAAACCAAGTACAAACAGTCCGATTAATGCGGACAATTTAAATTTATTACAAGATAATGTAGAAGATGCTATTGATGAAGTTAATAGCAATCTAAACATATCAATTCAAAAACACATCGTACAAGCAAGTTTAGGAAAAAGAACCGTTTCTGCAAGCTCTAACAATGATTCGAATTTTGATTCGACAACTATTGTCGGAAACAAGTTAAGTGTTTCTGGAAACAAAATAATAATTGGAACTGGCGTTTCAAAAATAAGAGTTAGCATGAATGCGAGTTTCCAAGCTGCAAATAGTGGAGTTTCTTCAGTTTCAATTAACGTAATGAAAAACGGAAGTTCCGTAGGGCAATCTTATGCATATAATTCAAACTTGGATATCTATTATTATGCAACATGTGTTATTTCAGATTTAATTTTAGAAGTTCAAGAAGATGACGAAATATCATATAAAATCACAGTCGATAAGAGTTATACTCTTCACGATGATGAATGGGGTGTGTCAAAATTGTTGGTAGAGGTATTAGAATAAAAGGAAGTGATTAAAATAAATAAGCAAGAGAGAGCAATGCCTATAATGCTTGGAATAGTTTTACTTTTCTTTGTTATAGCGTTTGTATATGAAATAATTAGTTACTATAATTTTGAAAAGCAAAAAGAAAGTGGCAATGATAGATGGAAACAAGTCGAAGAAAGAATAGAAACGATAGAGGAGTGTTGTGAATGTGGAAGAAGTAGCTAATTTAATAACTAATTATGGTGTATCGATAATTATCGTAGCGCTCTTTATATGGGATTGGGTAAGTAATAAAAAAGATGTAAAAAATACATTAAATGCTATTAAAGAGAGCAATGAGAACATAGCATCATGTTTGCTTGAAATGAAGCAATCAAACACTAATATATCTAAATCTTTAGATTTGTTACAGAAATCACTTGATAATCAAACAGAAAAAATTGATAAATTATTAGAAAGGAAATGAATATGAAAAACGCATTAATTAATTTGTTAAAAGTAAAAAGCTTAATGACAATCGCAGTCATGATAGTATTTGTAGTATTAGCTTTAACAAACAAGGTAGATGAGAGTTTAACAGCAAGTGTTATTACAGCAGTTATTACTTATTATTTTACGAAGAGGGAGAGTGAATAGAATATGGGAAAATATGTATTAGATTCAGAATGGGGTACTAAATACCCTAATTTTAAAAAATCAGAATTTAAATGTCCTTGCGGTCGTTGTAATGGATATGGAGATGGAATAGCTAGTAGCTTATTAGTTACACTTCAAGCATTAAGAGATAAATATGGAAAATTGCAAATAACTAGTGGTTATAGATGTAAACAACATAATAAAGAAGTAGGTGGTTCTACTAATTCAAAACATACCAAAGGACAGGCTGCTGACTTTTATTTAGATGGATTCAATAGCCAATCAAAAAGAGTAGATGTAGTAAACGAATTAAAGAAAACAGAATACTATAATTACTCTTATACAAATGTAAACAATAACCACCCAAACATGGGTAATGTAGTACATGTTGATACTAAACTTGTGGATCCTGATGAAGATGTTGCTTATAAAACATTCGTGAAAGATTTGCAAAAAGCAATAGGAGCAAATATTGATGGTATAGCTGGACCTGAAACATTATCCAAAACACCAACTATATCAACAAGTACTGGCTGGAATCATGCAGCAGTTAGACCACTTCAAGTATATTTACAAAGTCTAGGTTATGATCTAGGTAGTTGTGGTGTAGATGGCAAGTTTGGTCGTGATATGAGATCATGTATTAAAAAATATCAGAGGGATATAGGGCTTGAAACAAAATATCAAGATGGTATTGTAACAGCAAAAATGTATACTTGGCAGCATTTATTAAAGTTAAATTAAAAATACTTAAAAATATGATATAATAGTTTTAACAACCACCGTTTCCCAACAAACGGATTTGAAAAAAAGGTATGTTAGTTTATGCTAGCATACCTCTTTTTTTATGTCTTCGACACAATTCGACAAATATTATGCTAAAAATATGATATCATTATATCGAAAGGGGAATTTTCATGTATAAAAAATTAAATAAAAAGCAAATCAAACGATTCGCTCAAAGGTATTTACCAGATTGGATAAATGATATTTATGAAGTTAGTTTACTAAAATATGCTGAAGTTAAAGAGTATTTAGTAAATGAACATTATTTTGTTATAGTTGATAAGAGTAAAGTAGTAGAAAAAGATTTGCAAGAGCTATAAATAATTAATCTTAAATATCTCTATAAAATCTAAAGGATAGTGAGTAATAAATGCTTGCTGTCCTTTTTTATGCCAATAGTCTTGCCATTCCTTATTCCTGTGCATCTCTGTGTGGTGTGTAGAACATAGTGGTAGAACTAATCCATACTTAATAGAATTAATTCGATTCCTTCCAAAAAACACTTCATGTAAATGATCTTTCTTAGCTCCGCACAAAATACAATGATTTAGATCATTAGTTAATATACTAAATCTGTTTCGTTCTAGTTTAGATTGCTTGTTAGAACGCATTTTTATTGGCTTTTGCGTCTTAGGTTTAACTTTACTGCATGTGTGCGTCTTGTATTCTTTGGATTTACAATTAGAACAATCTGATATTTTGATTTCTTTTTTTAATTTATTGCAGTATAGTTTTTTATTTAATTTTTGTTTAATGTGTAAACAATTTGACATAGTAGCTCCTTTCTACTATCTCAATTACTATTTGGTGGCTCTAATGGTGAGCTTGGAGCAGCGATGCGTTATTTTAGTCAAAAATTTAGTATGCCAGATGATTATGGAAAGGCTCTTTTGAATGATATCGCAACGGAAGAATTAGGTCACTGTGAGATGATTGCTACCATGGTTCATCAGCTAACAAAAAATGCCACAATTAAGGAAATGGAAGAAGCTGGACTTGGTGCTATGTATGCCGAACACGGTAAAGGAGTTTATCCAACCGATTCTAATGGGGTTCCATTTACGGTAGCATATTTTGCTGTTACAGGTGATCCGCTCGCTGACATCATGGAGGATATGGCAGCCGAACAAAAAGCGCGTGCTACTTATGAAAACTTGATTAATATGACAGATGATGAAGATGTTATAAGAGTTCTTTTATTTTTAAGACAAAGAGAAGTCGTGCATTACAATCGTTTTAAAGAGTTATTCTTGTATTATAAAAAGAAGGGATATTAGGGATAAAAAATATCCTTTTTTTCTTGTAAATTTTTGTTAGATGTGATAGTATTATATTAGAATAAGAAATGGGTGATAGGTGGATGCATACAGATATATTTAATAATATTGATACATTAGTGGCAATGGCTGGTTCAAGCTTAGATGCTTTCGAAATAGAAACTGAGTTAATTAGTATTAACAAAGAAATACAAGATAAAAAACAAGCGATAGAAGATTTGAAGAGTATGATGAATGATCATCGCTATTTTAATGCTTCTAATGAACTTGTAGATAAAAATATAGAGTTAAGCTTGAAGTCGAAAATAGGTCGTTTAAATAGAAAGCTAAAGAGCTTACAATTGAAATTAGATAAAGTACGAACAGATAAAAATGTTTTGGATAGAGATATTAGTGCTTTAAAAGAAAAAATAGAAGAAAATAAAAAATATATTGAGTTGTTAGAAACAAAGACTGGTAAAAATGATAGTGACAATTTAAAACAAATTTTAAATCAGGAAAAAGAACATCTACACTCTTTAGAACAAGATTTAGCGAATAAAGAGAATAAGCAGGAAGAAATTAACAAAGAATTGGAATTAACCGAACAAGCTTTAGATGAATTAAGTAAAAAAAGAGATGAAGATGAGGCTAGGTTACAAGAAGTAGAAGATAACTTGAATAATCCTAATGCGTATATTGATGAAGAGTTGAAACGTGCGGATGAAGAGCAAATGGAATCTTTAAATGTTTCTTTAGAAGAATTACAACAAAGAAAATTAGAATATTTGACGGATGCTAATATGGTTGGAGCGGATGCTAAAGAATTAATTGTCAATGGAAATCATACAGAAGCTTTGGCTAAAATTAAAGAATTGCTAGAGATTGTGAAATCAAAACCATATATGGATGTTACGAGTCTTAGTGTTTTAGATGAAGAATTAGAAAAGAAAGAAAATGAAAGAGCAGAATTATCTAGTTATATTGAAAATAAAGATTATACAAGTATGAATAGTGAGGCTGCCAAAAAAAGAATAGAGTATTTGCATCAGGGAATAGCTCAAAAACAACAAGAAATAGAACAACTAAATAGTCTTCTTGATGCTGTTAATCAAGATATAGATGGTTCTTTGGCTAGTATGATTCGTTCTTTAGAAGAAGAAATTAGTAATATTACAAAAGAAATCGATGAATATCGGAGTATGTTAGAGGATAATACGAAATCAAGAAAAACAAAAGCTAATTTAGAGAATGCTATTTTAAAGAAAGAGCGTGAAAAAGAAGTAGTAGAAAAAGTTTTAGATAATTATAAAAAAGATTTATTATTTCAAATTACGATTTCTAATAGTTTTCTTAAAATGGCTCAAAGATTAGAACAAGTAATCAGTGATTATCAAGAAGAAACTTCGGAATTAAACCGGTTGTCTGATATGGATGGATTAGAAAAGGATTATGTTCTAGAAGAAAAAGATAAAGAAAAATTAAAAAATATTAATGAAGAAATAAGACAAATTAAGAATCGTAAAAACTTTGATAAGACACCAGATGAGATTTACGATCAAATTGAAATGTTGCTAGCTCAAGTGAAACCTAATGTGACGGATACTAAAGAAGTTCGTCCTGAGGAACCTTTGGATTTAGGCATTGATGATTTGTTTCTAGAAACCGATGGGGAAAGACTTAAAGTTGTGGAAATGATTCCAGCACAGACGGTAACATCTAGTGGAGGTCATACTTATGGGGCTTAAAATTAATTATATTATTGTGCTAGAAAATAAGGAACAGTATATTGTTTTGAAAGAGGCAATGCTCTATGGTAAGAAGTATTTCTTGGCTATGGGGCTTGATGAAAATAGAGAAGTAATTGCTTCTAAAGTGGTTATTTTAGAGGAACATGTGAGTGGATTTGATACTTATGTTAGTAAAGTGGTTGACGGGGAATTAATAACTGTTTTAACAAGAATGTTTAAGGCTCAAGTTTAATCACTTTAAAAAAACTTGGATTTAATCCACTTTTTTGATATAATAAAAAAGCATGTAGGAAGGTGAAGTTATGACTTTAGCTAACATTTGGGATATAATCACGAAGATTATTGATATTGGAATTGTTTGGCTAGTATTTTATTTTATATTAAAAAATATTAAGAATAATATTAAAATGGTTCTTATTTTTAAGGGTGTATTATTAATACTTGTTATCAAAGTATTAAGTGATGTTCTAGATTTATATACGGTTGGTGTTATTTTACAATACTGTTTAGAGTGGGGACCACTTGCTATTATTGTAATATTCCAACCAGAGATAAGAAGTGTATTGGAATCAATTGGTAGAACCCAGCTTTTGGGTCGTCATAAAATACTTACAATAGATGAGCGTGAAAAAGTAGTTTATGAGATTATGAAATCCATTGAGTACTTTAAACGTAACCGGGTTGGGGCTTTGATCGTTATTGAGCGTGAAATATCTTTGCAAGAATATATCGAGCCTGCAACAAAGATTTATGCTGATTTATCTAGTGATTTATTAGAAACAATCTTCTTCCCTAATGGTCCACTTCATGATGGTGGAGTGATTATTCAAGGGGATAGGATTACGGCAGCTGGAGCGGTATTTAAGACAAGTATGAATCCATCTATTTCCAAAAGACTTGGAACTCGTCATAGAGCAGCCCTAGGTATAGCTGAGGAGTCTGATGCCATTGCTTTAGTGGTGTCTGAAGAATCAGGTCGTATTAGTGTGGCTGTTGATGGAGAGTTAAACTATAATCTCACTCTAGATGAATTCAGAATGGTTTTAATAGATGCATTAAATCCGAAACCTGAAGTGTTCTATGAGGCCGAAGAAAAGAAGAGTGGTGAAGAATAATGAAGAAGATTGGTAAAGCTATGGTGCGATTCTTTAAAGCTATTTACCGTGTAATTGATAAAATTATAGTTACACCAATTAGTAGATTAATATTTAATGTAAGAGAGTATTTACGGAGTAAAAATATTAAGTTAGACTATATTTTTAATCGACCTAATTTTATGATATATGTTTCATTAATTCTAGCAGTTATTATGTTTGTCTTGATTGATTCGAGAGTCATTACTTTGGTTGAATCAGAAGCAGAGGTAATTACTAATGTTCCGGTTATTGTTAATTATAATGAAGAAGCTTATGTAGTTGAGGGGATTCCTGAGACAGTTGATATTGTTTTAATTGGTAGAAAAAGCGATATTTATTTAGCAAAACAACTAGGAACCAATAATGTTATCTTAGATTTATCTGATTATGAAGCTAGAGAATCAGCATATAGAGTATATCTGTCTTATACAAAGTCTATTGATTCGATTGATTATAAACTCGATCCATCTTATGTTTCTGTTACAATTAAAGATAAAATTAGTGTTACAAAAGATATTGATTATGATTTAATTAACGAACAATATTTGAGTGAAGAATTAAGTGTTGAATCAGTAGAATTAAGCCGTAGTGAAGTAGTAGTTAAGGGTAGTGAAGATGCGATTAATAATATTGCTTCTGTTAAAGCATTGATTGACTTAAATAATGATACATTAAGTGATGTGGGTACTTATGAAGTGGATAATATCCGTTTAGTTGCCTATGATGAAGATGGTGAAGTAATAGACAATATTGAAATTGTACCAACGACAATGACAGCGACTATTACTTTAGATACTTATTCGAAGAGTGTTCCTATCGAGGTTAGAACAACAGGTACTTTAGTTACGGGTAGAGCAATTGCATCCATTCTTATAAATAATAGTAATAATTATTCTGTTACTATCTATGGTGATGAAGAACAAATTAGTAATATTATCAGTGTTCCAGTTACGATTAATGTCGATGGGGAAGGTGCGAATAGTACAAGAAGTTATAATGTTACAATTTCTAGACCTACAGGTGTTCGAGCATTAAGTGAAAATAATGCAAGTATTACTGTTACATTTGGTGATGAAAGACAAAAAGAAGTGGAAATATCTAATGTTTTAAGTAGAAATTTAGCTAGTGGATATTCAGCGAATATTGTTGGATCAGAAAGTATTGTGGTTATTGTCAGGGGAGTTCAATCTGTTATCGATGAAATAGATGCATCTGATATTAATGCTTATGTTGATTTGACCGGTTATACTCCTGGAGAATATGAAAATGTGCCAATACAAATTGAAAACGATGATCCAAGATTGAATTTTGTAGTATCTTCTACAGTGACCGTTAGAATTTCTAATGAATAACAACAAGTAGTACTCTTTAGTGGAGTACTATTTGTTTTTCTAGTAATATTTTGTTATTTATGGTATTATATTCTTGGTGATGCACATGTTTGTAGATGAATTAACAATTAAAGTTCTAGCTGGTAAAGGTGGAGATGGTTGTACTTCTTTTCGCCGGGAATGGTGTGTTCCAATGGGAGGACCTGATGGTGGAAATGGTGGAGCCGGTGCCAGTATAATATTCCAAGTGGATAAGGGTTTAAAAACTTTAGTTGACTTAAAATATATGAAGATTATTAAAGGAAAAAAAGGAGAAAATGGCAAAGGATCTAACCGAAATGGTGCGAATGCAGAAGATGTCATTATAAAAGTTCCTGAAGGTACGACGGTTGTGGATGAGGCAACAAATCAAGTGATTGCTGATTTAGTTGGGGCAAATACGGAAGTAGTAGTTGCTCGAGGTGGTCGTGGAGGACGAGGAAATGCAGCCTTTCGAACACAAAGTGATACGGCTCCCAAATTTAGTGAATTAGGCGAGCCGGGGGAAGAAAAAACGTTAAAAATAGAGCTTAAAATGATCGCTGATGTTGGCTTGATTGGCTTACCTAGTGTTGGTAAATCCACAATTTTATCCATGATGAGTGCGGCAACTCCAAAGATTGCTGA
>CALVHK010000015.1 GCA_944327405.1 uncultured Bacilli bacterium
GTTTTCTCACTACAGCATCACTAGAGAGCTCAAAATTTTCATCAGTTATATCTTTTACCCATCATGAAAATTGGCTTTTCTAACTAAGGAATCTCTAAAAATCAATTTATGTATAAATTATTTATAAATCAAGATAATAATATACAATTTTATTGATTATCATACTAAAGTTTGGTATAATATTAATAGGAACATTTAATAGTTGGGTGGAGCCAATCTTCTTAAATGAAGGGAGGCTGTAATATGAATAATTTTTAATTCTATCTTTAGTAATAATTATCTTCCTTTTACTATTATTACTATTTATAGTTTTAATATAAAAGCAAGCCACCTAACTCAAACATCTTGAATTAGGTGGCACCAATTTTTATTTGCAACACTCAACACGAGAATATTGAATGTTCCTTTTTTATTTTATGAAGTTCCCTTCATCTATATACATTATAATATAAAATAAACTAAATTTCAAGTATTATAATGCCCCTTGTCCTCCATCAACAGCATAAATAGAACCCGTTACATAACTTGCTTCATCACTAACTAAAAAGAGGGCTACATTTGCTATTTCTTCTGGAGTAGCAAATCTCTGTACTGGAATGGTTTCGGCAACTCTTGCCTCGTGAGCTCTCTCCTTTTCTTCTGGTAAATCTGTAGAATTACAGATATTTGTTCTTACTGCTCCCGGAGCAATCGCATTAACTCTAACGCCTTTTAAAGCTAATTCTAAAGCCCATACTCTTGTGAAGTTTTCAATCGCTGCTTTAGCACCAGTATACATAGAAAGATTAGCTGCTGGATGAGTAGCACCAACACTTGATAAATTAATAATATTTCCCTTTGATTCCATAATCATTGGAAGTGCTTTAGTAGTTAAATCAACAACTGCTCTTACATCTAGATTGAATGCTTTGTCATAATCTTCTACAGTAATTTCAGTTATCGGTTGAACGGGACACCAACCAGCATTGTTTACTAAAATATCAAGCCTACCAAAATCATTTTTACCTTTTGCTACGACTTCATCTACTACTTTGCTATCGGTAATATCACCCACAACATAAGAGATATTGGCATTAATACTTGCTACTTCTTGTAGTGCTCCTTCATGTCTACCAACAATAATGACTTTAGCCCCTTCTTTAGCAAACCTCTCAGCAATCGCTCTACCAATACCAGAGCTACCTCCTGTTACGATAACTACTTTCTCATTTAATTTTCCCATTTAAAATTCCTCCGTTCTTATTAGGACTAAAGTTCATAAATAAAATTTTACTCATATCAACATTCCTTTCTAATAACATCATACACCCGTGAGTCGCTCCCGTGTCAACAAAAAAATAGCAACTAATTTGCAGTTACTATTTTTTGCCTTTTTAACGGTCAACTTCACTTTTCAATATTTCCCCCGTATAAGCATCAATTTCATACTCATATTCATAATAGCTATAATCAAATTCAATTTCATAAGTTGTTCTATTATCATCGACATCTAACTCTACTTTGTCAAACCTTACTTCACTACTAGAGAGTCCCGCGTGATTTAAAGCAATTTCCTGAGCTTTTTCTTTTCCAATATAAGTACTAGTAGTATTTGAGTTATTAGTAGTATTATTGTTTGAACTATTATTTGAAGTATTGTTATTAGTTGTATTATTACCAGTAGAAGTATTATTATTTACACTATGATATTCGCCATCTCTATCATATTCGATAATATCACCAGTTAAAGCATTAATTTCATAATCATATTCTACATTATTATAATAAAACTCAATTTCATAAACAATTACATAATCATAATCCATTTCAATATTATAATATGTAATATCTGCCTCAGTAACACCAGCATGATTAAGAGCAATTGCTAAAGCATTATCTCTACCAATATAAGCTTTCTCACTGGCAGATCCCCTCGTATTATCAGAAGTACCCAACAATAAATTTAACTCATGAATGGAAAGTCCTACTAACTCATCAAATGTATGAATTGGATTATTAGCAATCACTTGATTGATTAATTGCACTTTTCCCTCAGATATATTATACTCATTAGCTAAATCACTATAATTATCACTAATTTCTTGACTCACAACCGAATAATCATTACCAATATTCAAGTTATTTAATAATTCCACGCGTAACGCTTCACTATTTTTTCCATCCACACTAATTAAAATAGAATTAGACAAGTCGTCCAAATAGCCAAGTTGTACCATAGAGCCAATTAAAGCATTGACTGCCACATTAATATCACTGCCCACCAAATCCATATCTTGTAGCACCGTTTTCGCATCATCATTATTCGCCACTACTTCTCTTACTTCATTTTGCTTATTTACTTTTAACTCCAAACTAGGATTAACATCAATTCCAATCGTATTTTGAATGACATAGTGATTATTATAATAACCCCCTCCTAAAACAAGTAAACAAAATACAGCCGTACATACTGATCCTAGCCAAATAAATTTCTTTTTCCTTGATTTTTTCTCAGTTCCCATATAAATAGTATTTCCTTTCTTATTTAATATTTGTTCATCAAATTCCGGAAGTTTAACATTTAAAAACGTTTCCTTTATTTGCTTCTTAATCGGTTTCATTCTTCACCATCCTTTAAAAGAAGTTTTAATTTTTTCATCGCTCGATGATATTTAGAGAGAGTCGTAGATAATTTTAAATCTAAAATTCGAGCTATTTCATGGAATTTAAAACCATTAACAACATGCAACACCACAATATTTCTTTCTTCTTCACTCAAAGCTTTTAATAGTGTTTCAATCAGTAATTTATCATCATAATTATGATGACTAACAAACTCTATCTCTTCAATATTGATTGTTTTTTTATCACTTCTTATTTTCGAATAAGCAATATTTTTCGTAATGGTATAAATCCAAGCTAAAGGTTTATTCTTGTTTTCATATCTATCAATATTATGATAAACATGAATAAACGTTTCTTGCAAAGTATCCATTGCATCTTCATGATTTCTTAAAATACTAAGTGCAAAACTATAAATATTATTTTTAACTAATTCATATAACTCTTTTAAGGCATCTTCCTCTCCATTTTTGATCCTATCCAAGTACTTATCAAGTTCCATATATTTACTCCTCTCATATAAATAACGCATAAACTAACCATTTTATTGCATTAAAATTTATTTTTTTATTATATCAAAAAGAAAATAAAAGAAAAAGAAAAAATGACTAAAAAAGTCATCACTAAATTGGCTAGATCACATTCCTACTTTATCTCGAATAAACCGGTCATACGCCCATTCTGGGAGATCATCTAATAATTCAAATACCGTTTCCTGCAACTCCTGTTTAGACATTCCATAAATATAAGAATGTAATTTATTCACTCTTTCTTTTTCATATGCTTCATATTCTCTTTCAGCTTCCTCTACTTCCTTCAAAAAGGAATCAACTTCACTTGGAAAAACAGTAAAATACAAAGCAACAATATGTTTGCAAATAATTCTCTTACCATTTGCATGAGGACAATCACATGTCGATTTACGAGGATGACTAACATCCATAAAAACATGATATTTTTCGTGATTACTACCAAGAACAATACTTTCATATTCAGAATCACTGACTTGTTTATAGCTTATAACCCTTTGATGATTATAATAATCGAGCCCTCTCCAAACAGAGCTACCACTTGCAATATTAATTAATCCCATACTAAAACTTCTCTTTCTTACCTAAGATTATACTATAATTGTTACCAAATATCCACCGTCAAAGTTTAATGTTCCACTTCGGTGGATACAGATACTCAATTTGTTTATTTACAGGATTATATTTCTTCTTTATTTTTACCCGATTGGATTTTAAATCTGGTAAAGCAACTCTTGTATATTTATCTAACTCACAAAAAATATTTTGACAGTCAATTAGCTGTAAAGGCCTATCTCCAATTCTTCGAAAATTTAAACCTAAACGCTTAAACTCCTTATCTTGATGCTCAAACATATAACGAATAACTTCTTCGTTACTCATACCTTCTTTATCAATAAAACACTTATTGATTCCCCGTAAAGAACCAGGGCCAGCCACACAAAACTCATCTTCTCTCCAATCAACAACATCACTATAATTAATATCCGTGACTAATTGATATGCTAAAAAGTCTCCAATCAAAGGATAACTTTTAAGAATCAAAAATGCTTCCTTCATCGTCCTGCAGCATAGTATTTTCCTTGCCACACTATCTTTAACAAACATTTTGTCAAGTAAGGCTAAATGGTTATCGTGTTTACGAGCATAACCAAAAGCTTTATTTGCACAACTAATGTAAGCATCATTATATATTGCTACGCCTTCATTTATAGCCTTACTTAATACCGAAGAATATTTAGTAACACTAAAAGTTTCCAAAGTAACATCTCCAAAAGCAGAAACAAGTAACCCCCAAGTCGATTCCTTATTAAAAAGTTTAAACAAGACAATCCGAAAAACCATATCTTCATCGGAATACTTAACTCCATTATAAATGACAGAATGAAGCAAATACTGACTAACCCGATCATTCACTCGGTAACTATTACAAAACTTATAAGTCCTTAAAATTTCATCATCCGTCCAAGGAGCCTCTCTACCCTCTAGCTTTTTCCAAAAAATGTTTTGACGTTCCGCAGCAAAATACCAATATAAATCATATACTTTGCTTCTTATCTTCATTTTTAACCACATCCTAAATTTTTTCTCATTTTATCACAGAAGCCAATAGATTTCCACTCATTTTCTTTACTTAATTTTACAAATTAAATTTTTCATTTAGAGCTATTTTTGCTATAATATTAATAGGTGAAGTAAATTGAAAGATAAGTTTTTAAAAGCAGTAGACATAATTAGTCACATTGATTTAGACATGAAAAACAATTATAAAGTATATCGAACAATTCAAGACAAACTATCTTTAAATAGATCTTCTAAAAAAATAGAAGAAGAGCACATCACATTCCATATCTTTTCACCCCCAAAATTTAAAACAAAGAAAACCATTATCTATATTCATGGTGGTGGATGGGTCCAAGGAAGCATTAAATCATACAGCTCTACTTTAAAAAATTTAGCAAATACTATTAAAAGAAATATAATTACTTTTAACTATCCCCTAGCTCCCGAACATCCATTCCCAGAAGGATTTAACTATTGTTATAATGCAGTAAAATTATTATTTAAAAAACATCAAGAATATGACATAGATCATACGGATATAATAATTATGGGAGATTCTGCTGGCGCTAATCTAGCTACCTCTATTTGTTTGAAAGCAAAAAAGACAAAAGATTTTAAAATAAAAAAAGAAATACTGTTATATCCCATCGTTCAAACAAACTTTAAGAGAAATTTACGCTTCCCATCGATTGAAGAAAATGGTTATAATTATTATCTAACCAAAAAAATGATTGAAGACTACCTGAGCTTATATCTTCCCCAAAAAGAAGACTATGAAAATAAATATGCAGCACCTCTATATGCTAAAAACTTATTTGGAATGCCTGAAACTTTCATCATAACCGCTGATTTAGATCCCCTAAGAGATGAAGGATACGCTTATGCCAAAAAATTAAAGCGCTATTTTAATAAAGTGACATATTATAATATGAAAGAGACAATCCATGGTTTCTTTAATAATCCTCTTTATTTTAAAGAAAACCATTATATTATAAAAAAAATTAAAAGATTTGTAGGTGATAAAATTGAGTAAACAAGAGAGTTGGCACAAACTAGATAATGCGGCTAAAATATTTCCGCCCACAACTAGTTTTTAT
The DNA here is from genome assembly GCA_944327405.1 of uncultured Bacilli bacterium. Taxonomy (GTDB): domain Bacteria; phylum Bacillota_I; class Bacilli_A; order RF39; family UBA660; genus Caccenecus. The sequence continues at coordinate 5,792 of CALVHK010000015.1, forward strand.
GATCCCAAAATATTTCGCTTTTCTGTTCTTTTAAAAGAGAGTGTTAATCCTAAAAATTTAGAATTAGCCTTAAAAGAAACCATTGAAGAGTTTCCAATATATAAGTCCATTTTGAAAAAGGGATTATTTTGGTATTATATAGAAGAAACAAACATGACTCCCAAGATTAGGTTAGAAACTACGAGTCCCTGCGAAAAATTACATACTCCCCTTTTATTTGAAGTAACCTATTTTGATACGAAAATCAATCTTGAAGTATACCATGCTCTAAGTGACGGCGCTGGATCCATGCCCTTTTTTGAAAATCTAATCTATAATTATCTAAAACTAGAGCACAACTTAAAAGAGAATATTGTTTTAACCAAAAGTAGTGATTATGAAAAAGAAATGGATAGTTTTAGTAAATATTACGATCCAAAAGTTAAAATAAAATTAAACACCAAGGAGAATGCTTACAAACTAAAAGGAAGATGGTATCCCGAAGGAAAAATAAGAATTATCACCGGAAGCACCAGTACGAAAAAAATAAAAGATCTAGCGCACCACTATAATACAACCATCACAGGTATACTTATTGCTCTCGTAATCAAAAGCATGGAAAATTTATTAAGTATCAAAGAAAAGAAAAAACCGATATCTATTACGGTTCCTATTGACTTAAGAAAACACTATCAATCCGAGTCTGTACGTAATTTCTTTAATGTAACGAATATTTTCTACAAGTTTACCCATCCAAATACGTCTTTAGAAGAAATTGTGAGTGTTGTAGATAAACAGTTAAAAGAAAGTCTAACGGAAGAAAAAGTAAATGCTAACATGACAAAAATGATATGGCTAGAAAACTTCTTCTTAATTCGTTTGGTTCCTCTATTTATAAAAAACAAAGTAATGAAATACACTTATAATTTAACAAGAAAAAAACAAACCTTAGGTTTGTCGAATGTTGGTATGATTCAATTACCAGATAGTTGCAAACCCTACATTGATAAAGTAATGGTAATGAATAGTACCGATGCTCTAGAATTATGCATCTTATCTTATCAAGATGAGATATGCATGAGCTTTTCTTCACACTTTATAAGTTCAGAGCTAGAAAAGAACTTTTTTAGGATATTAAAAGAATATAATTTAGATATAACCATTTATAATAACAGAATAACAGGAGATGATTAAATGAATAGATGTCCAAAATGTGATGTAACACTAGTAACAAATAGTCTGATTTGTCCTTTATGCCATAATAAAATTGAGCTAAAAGAAAAAAACAGCATTTATCCTGAACTAAAACCGAAAACCAAAGCTTACAATTTTTTAATCAAACTACCTTTATTTATTACTTTATGCGGAATTATTTTTTCCCTCTTAATCAACTACTGGGTATCCAAAGAAATTTCTTGGTCGATCTTTGTTGTATTAGGAATCATTTCTTTTTGGTTAACATTTAGTCAAGGAATAAACAGAGCTCATGGTTTTATGAGAATATTATTCGCTGAAATCATTGCCTTAATCATACTTTCTGTCTTATGGGATTTGCTAACCGGATTCCATAAATGGAGCATCACCTATTGTTTGCCATTCCTCTGTATCGCCTATACCATAACTTTTTTAATCATTCGTATATTTACGAGATACCGAAGAAAAGAATACATATTTTATACTTATATCAACTCTCTAATTGGCCTCTTACCCCTATACTTTATTATCGGTGGGAAACTAAATACTTTATGGCCATCATATTTATCGGTATGTACTTCTCTTTTTGCTCTAATCTTCTTATTTATTTTTAACCATCACACTTTAGAAACCGAAATAGAGCGAAGATTACATATTTAATTAATGAGAGTAAATACAATATCTACAATAAAAAGAAGAATAAGACCAATCGAAACAAAGATTGGTATTTTCTTTTCTATTTTATTAACAAAAGGCAAGACAAAATAATTAACAAGAGTAGCAAGTAATCCCCATGACAAAGATACCTCTAAACAAATATATTTTCCATAATTAAACCGCATATTTGTATAATCCCAATAAGTACGATGAAAGATATTTTCAATAAGCATACCCCCAGCAAACTCAACCAAAGTCATAAATATAGTAATAAGAAGATAAAACAAAATTACTTCTTTCCATTTTTTTAAATGATACTGAGCCAAAAACTTACGAACAACAACAATTAATAGTGCTCCAATCCCATAAATAAAAGTCCAAGGCCCATATAGAATTCCACTGTTAAAATTATCATTCGTAAATAAATTAAGGAAATTTTCAAACAAAAACCCTAAAAAAGAAAAGATAAAAAAGATATTTACATAATACATTTGCATCACCCTTATTTAATATACCCATTATGCACAATTTTAGTATCTTGAACGACGATAAAAGCTTTAGGATCTAACTCTTGAATAAGCATAACTGCCTCCTGAGTATTTTTACTTTTTACATCAACAATTAACAAATCTTTCTTTTCCCGGTAATTATTTTTTAAGGAAATAACAGATACAGCATATCCTTCTCTTCTTAGGCCATTAATGAGTTTCATATTATTTCTACTAGTTGTAACCTCAATAGAATTGATATTCTTAATAAATTTTCTCGATAAACATCCCCCAATATAAGTACCAGTCGCATATCCAAGAGAATAAAAAATAGGAATCAAAATACTATCGATATTTGTATTTAGTGCTTTTCTAGCCGCAATAAACCAAATAAAAACCTCACAAAAAGCTAAAATTGGCGTAAAAATACTTTTCTTTCGTACCATAATCATCGTTCTGAATGTAGATATAGATACATCAATAATTCTTGCTAAAAATATTTCCAAACAAACAGAAAGCATAATACCACCATTAGTATTATGCCAAAAAACAAAAATTACATAACTTTTAAAATCGCAACAATAATTAAAGCAATGACTACTAGAACAATGAGTATTGCTCCCAAGTACTTATTTTCTGTACGTTTCTTATAATCACGATGGATAGGTTCTCTACTATACTTATCACTAAGCAAATTCACTTCAATTTTTGTTTTGTCTTTTTCGTTCATTATTTGCTTTTGCATTTTGATTTGTTCTTCATCCATCATTGTCCCACAACTCTTACACACAAACCCATGACATGGTAAGGCTGCTCCACATTTTTTACAATACATTATACTCACCTACTATTATTGTAAACGATTTACAAACATTTAGTAAAGATAACGCATAAACTTTACATTTTTATTGACACTATTCTTTTAAATCGTATAAGCAAAAAGTAACATGCAAAGAAATAGATTTAATCAATAAAGAAAAAATACAACTTTTTGGCACATAACAAAAAAATAGGCCTATTTTTTTAGGTCTATTTTGACTTTCTCATTTGTATTTTATAGGCAATGAATAAAGCTAGGCGATGAGGAGCAAAACGATTAAAGAACAAGGTAAGCTTCATCATAATTGTTGGTACAATAATCATTTTCCGTTGAAACAATTTATCAATAGCATACTCTGCCACTTCATAACTACTTGCCTCTCGTATTGCAAATGTTCCATGAGCTACGCGGTTAAACTCGGTTGCCACTGGACCAGGACACAAAGCACAAATGGTAACGTGACTTTTAGCTACTCTTAACTCTTCATTAATTGCCATCGTAAGTTTAGTCACATAATTCTTGGTCGCATAATAAGTACTTAGTCTCGGACCTGCCATAAAACCGGCACTAGAGCAAACATTTAAAATGTATCCAGAATCTCTACGCACAAAATCTTGTAAAAAGAGTTTCGTTAAAATATGGTATGCTCGAACATTTAAATCAATCATTTTAAGTTCCGTATCCAAGTCAGTCTTAACAAACTCTCCAAACAAACCAAATCCAGCATTATTTATTACTACATCAATCTGTTTACTTTTCACTTTCTCATATAATTTAAAACAGTTTTCTTCAATAGAAAGATCCATCGGAATAATGGTTACATTGCCATCAAGCTCTTGTTTTAATTCTAGAAGTCGATTCTTTCTTCTTGCCACCAAAATAAGATCATATCCCATTTTGGATAGAACTCTAGCCATATCTCTACCCATTCCCGAAGAAGCTCCCGTAATTAATGCCCTCATAAGTACACCTCTACTTTAATTCTCCCCGAAAACACCCCAGTTATACTCTTTTTTGCAACACTTCCAAAAGTGCCGGAAGCATTTGTTTTTTTCTAGAAACCAAATCCGGAATATACACTCCTTCATAAGTTTCTTTAAGATCAAAGGCATCTCCAATAATATCACTAGCATTCGTATTATAAATAACATAACTTCCATTTTTATAAACATCGGTAATAAATAGGCAACAACACATATAATTACCACTGGCAAGTTCATCAAGTTTGGCAATATACTCATCCATATTTGCCTCAATATCATTAAAGTCCATCGTCATAACTTGAGAAATACCAAGCATATTATTACCAATACTATAAGACTTAAAGTCTTGATGAATTAAATCATGAACGCCAATACCTTTAATACTTGATGCTGCCTTAAACATTTGATAACCATAATCATCAATATCAACCTTTGCTATTTTCGCAAGCTTAGACGCCGCAAAAATATCTTCTTCCGTAGTCGTTGGTGATTTAAAAATAAGTGTATCAGATAAAATAGCACTAAGCATAAGTCCCGCTATATCTTTGGGAATAGCAACATGCTTTTCTACAAACAAGTTATAAATAATCGTACAGGTACAACCGACTGGCATACTTCGAAAATTAATTGGCACATTAGTTCCAATTGCTCCTAAATTATGATGATCGATAATCTCTGTAATTTCCGCTTCTTCAATACCAATCGCACTTTGAGCTAAACTATTATGGTCTACCAAAATAACTTTCTGTTTATTATAATTATCAGCATTAGTAACTTTTAGTAGTCCCAAACACTCATTTTTATTATTAACAACTGGATAATTGGTATGGCCCTCTTTATTTGCTAAATCTAAAAAGTCAGTTCGATATGCTTTACTATTAATCGTGATCGGTTTTGAATTAATATCAATCGTTTTAATCCGGTTACTTAAAATAACTTTATTTGCTGTATCTAAACTACCATATTTACTCACAATAACATTAACCTGATTCTTTTCTGCTTTCTTAAGCAATTTTGTAGGTAAAACATGATTACCCGTTAATACAATTAATTTAACTTTGGAATCAATCGCATATTCAAGTATTTTATACCGATCTCCAACAATTAATATATCCTTTTCAGATAAAGCAACTTCTTCATGAAATGTTTTACTTTGAAAAGAAGCAACCATAACATTTCCTTTAATAACATCATCAAATTGAAGTAAAGATACCCCATCAACACTATTTAACATATTTTCATAACTAGTATCAACACGCTCTTTATCACCACAAATTAAAAACTTAGCAATTTCTTTTAAAGTAACAAACCCTGATAACTTTTTTTCCTCATCAACCAAAGGAATCGCTGTAATCCCTTCTTTTTGCATATACATGAATGTCTCATAAATCGAATCACTTTCATGAGCTATCGCTTTCTTATTATATTTAATATCTTTAATTCGAACTTTGGTATCATTCAAATAATCTGGTTCTTTCACTTTAAAATAATCAATAACAAACTTAGATTCATTATTAAGATGTCCTAAAACTTTAGGTACCGTATTTTTACCAGTCTCATTCAAAAGATAAGACAAAGCAATACTTGCACAGACACTATCAGTATCCGGATTACGATGTCCAAAAATAAATGTTTGCATAAAATCCCTCTTTCGTTAATTAATCATACCATAAATTAAAGCAAAAATAAAGAGAAGTTGAAGTCCTTCTCTTAAAAGTGTGAGTTTGAGTTTATATGTTATTTTTCTTGTAATTGTTGATAAAGTGTGTATGTTTTGAATATTCTGTCGATCACTCCTCCTTTCTTAACAATAGTATACTTTACAATTATGTGCTTTCTATGGAATTCTTACGAAAAATAATGATTTACATTTTTAACTTACATAAATTTCCTTATTCTTATCACTTCTCCTTTCATGATAACAGTATACTAAACAATTATGTATTTTTGATGTAATTCCCTTGAAAGAATAGTGATTTACATTTTTATGCAAAAAAAAGGGAAGTGTGTGTCCTTCCCTTAAAAGTGTGAGTTTGAGTTTATATGTTATTTTTCTTGTATAGGTTTATAAAGTGTGTATGTTTTTAAATATTCTACCGATCACTTCTCCTTTCATGATAACAGTATACTAAACAATTATGTGCTTTTTGTGTAATTTTTGTGAATAATTATGGGTTTACACTACTTTTTAATTTTAAAGTAAAATGTGGATCCTTCTTTCTCTACACTTTTAACACCATAATCAAATTTATGTTTCGATAATATTTCTTTAACAATAGAAAGTCCTATACCTGTGGATACCACATTTCTTTGATGTTTATTATCTTTCTTATAATATTTATCCCAAATATATGGTATTTCTTCTTTCTTAATTCCTTTACCGGTATCTCGAACTTCAAGTAAATACTCTTTCTTACTTTCGGTTAAAGTAACGTAAACTTTTTTATCATCACCCGTATAATTAATGGCATTATTTACTAAATTGTAAATAACCTGCATAATCTTACTTCGATCGGCTTTGACCATCGCTTTATCTGGCATTTTAACAATAAATTCATAATCTTCAGTCGTCTTAAGTATTTCATAACGCTTCATCACTTCGTGAATCACTTCACACAAATCAAATTCTTCGATGTCTAAGGTATCCGCATCTGCCTGCATTTTGGATAAATCCAAAATATCATTAACTAAGACATTAAGTCTTTCGGTTTCTTCAATAATTATATTTAAATCTTTATCCATTTTCTCTTTATCTTTATAAGAAATATCTCTTACCATTTCCGCATAAGCCCGAATCATCGTTAACGGCGTTTTAAGGTCATGGCTGACATTGGCCATCAAGTCTCGTCTTAGTTCATCAATCTTCGATAAATCTTTTTCTACATGATTAAGGGTTGTTGCCAGTTCATCAATTTCTAAGACATCGCTTCGCTCAAACTCAATGTCATACCGTCCTTCACCAAGCTCTTTCGCTTTTTTGGTAATGTTAGTAATTGGCTTCGTTATCTTAATTGACAAAAAGTAAGAAATAAAACAAGCAAGAACAATTATGATAATGGTAATGTAAATAAGTTGTCCCCGAAGAACAATATTTGCTCCATCAATATCTTCCAAATTCGAATAAACAAAAACATACCCATCATCTACGCGAATACCCGATAAAAGTGCTTTGGTTTCCAAAACATTGTTAATAAGTTTAATATTCGAAGTCGTCCCATCACTTTCCATAATATCATCCATTAAATCAGTAATTTGACTATTATTCTTATTTAAGCCACATCCAACCATGAGAGTGTTATAAAGTATTTTATCTCCAGTATTAAGGGAATATTGAATACAAACACTATTATCGTAAGCGATACCTTCTAACTCGGTGATTAATTCATCGCTACTAAAACCACTGATATTACTAACAATCGTTCTCATCTTATTTTCTTGATAATTTTCATAAGAAAACTTAAGTAAAATATTTTGAGAGAGAAAAAGTAACAATAGAATGGTAACACTAAATATGACAAGATATACTAAAGTTTTAAAATTAATACTACTTACTTTTCTCTTTAGCATCAAATTTATACCCCATTCCTCTTACAGTTTTAATGACATCACGATATTTCCCTAAGTTATTACGAAGAGTTTTGACATGCGTATCAACGGTTCGCTCATCTCCATAAAAATCATAACCCCAAATATTTGATAAAATTGTATCTCTAGATAAAGCAATATTTTTATTTTGCATGAGATATTTTAACAGATCATATTCTTTAGGAGTTAAATCAACAGGTTCTCCATCAATCGTTACTTCATGAGCCAAATCATCTAACACAAGAGTCTCAGATTTATAGGTTGCATCCTCACCCTTCGTTCTTTTTGTAACAGCTTTAATTCGTGCGATCAATTCTTTTGGCGAAAAAGGTTTTGTGACATAATCATCAATTCCAATATCAAACCCAATTAACTTATCAAACTCTTCATTTCGAGCTGAAAGCATAATAAAAGGAACATCTTTTATCTTTTTAATTTCACGAACAGCCTGATAACCATCCATTTTAGGCATCATGATATCCATAACAACTAAGTCCACATCATTGTCTCGAACAATATCAATCGCTTCCAATCCATTTTGAGCCTCTAATACTTCATAATTTTCTAACAATAAATATTCTTTAATAACATTTCTAATTAAAGCTTCATCATCGCAAATCAGTATTTTCATTAAACATCATCTCCAAATACATATATATTATAACAGATTTGTGAAAATTAAATGAAAAAAACAACCATTAAGGTTGTTCTAAACGACAACTATATCCAGATGAACTAAAATAAGTTAATGCTTCTCCATATGTATCTGGTACAGCTCCAGCTTCTTGTTCGTACTCTTCCATAGTTAAATTAGTAGATAAAGTAACTGTCAAATTCTCATCATCAAATGATGGAACACCAGTTACATTATTATAAGTAACAGAGACACTATCTTCATTCGCTTCTTTAAAAGCATTATAATCTGTCTCATTTAAAGTAAAGCTGTATTCTCTAACAACACTACCGTTAAACTCTCCAGCAACAATGCCAAGCTTTATGTTTTCATCATTCATCGAACAACTCATATATACATCAGGAACTTCTTCTTGACTTACAATAAGAGTACCTTCTACAATCACTTCATTTCCAGCCTCATCACGAACAGTAATCTCTACATGATAATCAGCTGGCGTAGCAAGATAAGTGTTTACCTGTTCGGCATCAACAAACTCATAAGAACATTCTGTAGCATCATCACAAGTAACAATAAAGTCTTCCGGACCTACTTCGTTATTCACTTGAACAGTTACATCTCTTAAAGTCACCTGAGGAGCCGTAGTATCAACAATAGTAGCACTACCCTCATATGTAACTTCTCCACAAGTAATAATAAAGGAATATTCATTATTTATAATCGTCGTATCAGTAATATTAGAAGTATCTAACGTACATGTAGAACTATCAATACCATTAAATTCCGCATAATCCTCGATATTTTGTGAAACCTCTGACCCGGCTTCAATCGTAACTGGTTTTAAAGTAACTGTAGGTGTTACTGGTGTATCATTCGACATATTAAGGAAAATATACACTCCTACTCCTACTGCAGCGATTAGCAAAACAATAATAATTACAAAAATCAACTTATTTGTTTTTCCTTTTTTCTTTTCTGTAGGCTCTGGTACATTATTATTCATATTCATGGTTGGTGTTGGAATAGGTCCTCCATCAATAGGGGGTACTGTACCAATTTCATTAAATATTGGTGGCATATTTGTATCTATTGCTTGAGGAATATCATAATTCACTGTTGAAACTGGTGGTACCGGATCCGGTATAGGATTAACTACAGTTGGTTCTTCAACAATAGGATCAACCGGTGCTACTGGTGCTACCGGAGTTACAACATCAGTATTGGCAGCAGATACCTCTGGCTCAGCATTTACAACTGGTGGTACAGAAGTAGTAGTTGCAACTGATGGTGCTGGTTCTACCGGTGAAACAGTAGGTGTTACATTTAAATTATCTACAGGCGTTGGATTAACTGTTGGTACTGGATTAACACTTGCACTTGGTTGTTCTAAACTCTCAACCGGTGGTGTTGGTGGATTAGACCCCCCAACCTCAATACTTCCTAATGATACAGCATTTAATCCATTATCATTATTTCCATTATTATTTGGCACATTATTATTCATATTATACAGCCCCTTTATTATTATATATTAATTATATCCTAAAGAATGTCAAATTGCAATCAAAAATTGCAATTTAAAAGAAGCTATTCATCTTTATTAACAACTTC
>CALVHK010000016.1 GCA_944327405.1 uncultured Bacilli bacterium
CAACTTTTCTTCTTCTTGTGATAACTTTACACGTTCTTGTTCGACCAACTCTTTTGGAGCCCTACTAACAAAATTCTCGTTAGCAAGTAACCCTTTTCTTTTATCTATACTAGCCTTTAATGCATCAATTTCTTTTTGAAGTAATGCTTTGTCCTCTTCGGTTATAACACTTTCAAAATAGATAGTAACATCATATTCACCAACATGAGCGGGATAAGCATTTTTATCAAGAGAAGCATTAACAACATTTTCGATCTTTAGCATCTTCTTAACTAAATCATAATCCGTATCATTATTAAATTGTACTTGAACGCTTTTATTCATATGATTTTCTTGATAAGTTTTCCGGTAAAGTTTCATAAACTCAATCATATGCTCTACTTTTAATGCTTCATCCTTAAATATTTCCTTTTTATTAAACTTAGGATAATCGCTAATCATGATGTTTACTGATACTCCTGGTATCATCGAATAGATTTCATCCGTTACATAAGGCATAAATGGATGCAACATTTTAAGTATTCCCTTGAGTACTTTTATAAGTACTTTTTTAGTTGTATCTTTTTGCATAGAAAATTTAGCAAATTCAATATAATTATCACAAAAATCATTATAAATGAAATTATATATAGCATCTCCTGCATTATTTAATTCAAACTTATCCATATACTTGGTTACATTCCGAGTGATTTCATTATACTTGGTTAATATCCACTTATCAGTAAGAGATAAATCATCCAACTTTTCGTTACTTTCAAATCCCTCGACACTCATAAGAACAAAGCGAGACGCATTCCAAAGTTTATTAATAAAGTTCCATGTTGATTTTAAGGCATCTTCATCAAACTTCATATCTAGTCCATTAGATACTGCCGTCGTTAAGTAATAGCGTAGCGCATCGGCCCCATACTTATCAATCATATCCATTGGATCAATTCCGTTACCTAAACTCTTAGACATTTTTCTTCCTTCTTTATCTCGGATAAGTCCGTGAATTAAACAGTATTCAAAAGGTCTTTCCCCCATAAACTCTAAACCTTGGAAAGTCATCCGGTTTACCCAAAAAGGAATAATGTCATAACCAGTTACAAGTACTTGATTTGGATAATATCTTTTTAAATCTTCCGTCTCATCCGGCCATCCAAGTGTAGAAAAAGGCCATAAAGCACTCGAAAACCAAGTATCTAATACATCTTCGTCTTGTACCCAACCATCACCAACTGGAGCATCAAGTCCAACATAAACTTCACCATCTTTATACCAAGCAGGAATCCTGTGTCCCCACCAAAGTTGACGAGAAATACACCAATCATAGGTGATCTCCATCCAATGATTCATAATTTTCTCAAATCGTTTTGGCACAAAGTTTACTTTCGTATTCTTATCTTTCTGATTTTCCAAAACTTTATCTGCTAATGGACGCATCTTAACAAACCACTGCTTAGATAGATATGGCTCGATTAATGCCCCACTTCTCTCACTAAATGGTGCATTATGAGTAATCTCTTCAACACTTAGTAATAATCCTTGTTCTTTTAAATCACCAATTAACTTTTTTCTTGCTAAAAACCGGTCCAATCCCACATATCCTACGGCATTCTCATTCATCGTTCCGTTGGTATTAATACATACAATTCTCTCTAAGTTATGGCGTAATCCTACTTCAAAGTCATTAGGGTCATGGGCTGGAGTAATTTTTACACAGCCAGTTCCTTTAGTCATATCGGCATGTTCATCTCCAATAACAGGGATTTCTCTTCCCACAATTGGCAAAATAACTTTTCTGCCAATAAATTGCTTGTATCTTTCATCTTCCGGATTAACGGCAACGGCTGTATCACCAAATAGTGTTTCTGGTCTAGTGGTAGCCACATCCAAATAAAGATCGCTATCTACAAGTTTATATTTCAAGTGATAAAACGCACCCGGAATATCTTTATAAATTACTTCTTCATTGGATAGTGCTGTCATAGCAACCGGATCCCAGTTGATAATCTTCTCCCCTTGATAAATGAGTCCTTTATGATATAAATCTACAAATACTTTTCTTACAGCTTTTGACAATCCTTCATCTAACGTAAAACGCTCTTTTGAGTAAGCTAGGGAAAGTCCAAGCTTAGCCCATTGTTTATGAATATTTTCTGCATATTCATCTTTCCAAGCCCAAGCATGTTTAAGCCATTCTTCCCTGGATAGTTCTCTTGGATTAATTCCCATGTCTTTTAACTTCTTATCTACCTTTGCTTGGGTTGCAATTCCGGCATGATCCATACCTGGTACCCACAAAGCATCAAACCCTTGCATTCTCTTATAACGAATAAGTACATCTTGAATCGAAGTATCCCAAGCATGACCGATATGAAGCTTACCCGTAACATTAGGTGGTGGAATCACAATACAAAATGGTTTTCTTGATTGATCCACGGATTCAAAATAACCCGCATTCTTCCAACCCTCATATTTTCCTTCTTCTACTGTTTTATGATCATATTTTTTATCTAACATATCTTTTCCTCTTTTCTAAAATTTTCAATTAAAGTTTTTAATTCTACATCTGTAAACTTTTTATAAACATTTTCATTTTTCTCTTTTAAAAGCGCATCTATTTCTTCATACGTACACTTCATTAAACGAAAATGATAATGTTTTTCATAATTTGTAAGTTTGACTCGTTCTAAATAAACTTCTTTAGGACTACTTACATAAAATAAATCAATCTTATTTTCTCGGTTAACTGCCCCTTTTTCTCCCGGAAAATCTTTATGCCAAAAAACATAATTTCCTATATATTTTATTTCTTTTTTAAATACACGAATACCAAGTTCCTCTTTAAGTTCACGAACTAACGCATCTTCAAGCTTTTCACCGGCTTCTACTCTACCACCGGGGATATTGTAAGAAGAATCCATATTGGTAACATAAATATGCGTTTTATCAGCAAATATGACTGCTCGAACTTTATGAACTCTAGAATTGATATCTTCACTTTTGAGTCTATCTAAATTGATTAACATTTACATCTCTCCAATCAAAAAAAGGTAGCACCAAAGGGTGCATAATGCACGGTACCACCTTTATCTTTCACTTTATTTGATAACGTATTTCTACGAGCTATATTAGCCAGCTAGCAAGCAACCTTCAAAAACTTTTCTTACTTATTTCCACCAACCATAAGCTCTCTATCAAGATCAGATTCTTACTCCTCTTGCGTCAAACGCTTTTCATAAATGTATTTTACCAAACTTAAATCTAATTTTCAAGTATTATTGTAGCACTCCTGCACTATCAAAGACATAAATAGTATTGGTACTAGTAACAGTAACACTAAATCCACCGCTTACTTCACTAATTGTATAAGCTCCCTCATAATTACTTGTACCAACATCAATAGTCTCAGACAAAGCAAATTCCGGATCACTATATTTACGAATATCAAGCTTATTACTAGAGTCAATCACCACAAAGTAATTATTTTGTAAATCTACATAATGGTAAGCAGCATCATCACCACGTCCTTGTTTATTACCATCAAAATCATACACGTAATATGCCCCATTATCTTCTACAACAACATAATTACCTAAATAATTAACAATTGGGTAACCATATTCTGCAGTTACTGCGTCTCCTCCTACATTTCGATATAACTTATAAGTTCCTGTTGAACTTCCAACTTGATAATACTCGCCAAACTTTTCAATTGAATCATAATCAAAGCCAATTGTTCCAGCCACATTGTCACTAATTCGAATTAAGCCATAATCTCCATCACTCTTAACTTGAGCCATTATATAAGTAGCATCTGTATCTACAAAAGTAATTTCTTTTTTGCCAGTATAAGCACCACTATCAACAGAAGAATATCTTGCTAAATCTTTATCAGTTTCCAAATCATAAAGAATAATGGTTGGATTATTTAAATCTATCGTATCTAGAATAAAGACAAACCGGTCATTATAAATAGGGATCCATCCGACACTATCACTTTTATTTTCTTCTAAAGCGTTATCACTATAGAAAGAATCTGTTGCAATCGTACAATTTGTTAAATCCGTACCATTGGCATTACTACATTCATAGGTACCTAGTATATCCGTTTTCTCTTCATCTTGATAAAAATATAATACTCCATCAAAATAACTAATATAATTATATTTTGCACTCATAACTCCATCTTGTAAATCAATAGATGTCGTTCTCTCACGGTTATCTCTTGTATAAGTAACATCCATAACTCCATCGTTAATTACCACTTCATATGCTCTTCTTGTACCAGTATATATCCTATCTTCGCTGTAAATATTTAAAGGATTATAATACGTCGATGAAAGATCTATGCCTTCTTCATTATACTTATTATTTTGATAATCTCGTATATAAAGACTTCCCCGATCAATAAGTACAGCATATGCATCTAATAATTCAATATAATCATAAGCATCATCAAATATCAAATTACCATTATAATCATATACGTAATATCCATTATTATCTACGACAATATGCGAATCATTATAACTTCTAATCTCATAACGAAGCCCATTACTTACATTTTCACCCTCTAAATTATAAATATAATATCTGTCGTTTGTCTGAACAACAAAACGAGCTTCACTATTTAATCTGCCAATAAAATCATAAGAGAATCCAAGTATTTCATTTACGCCATCTTGACTAAACTCTAATACTCCAAAACGGTTATCTGTATCTCGAAGGATTACAACATCACTATTACTATATCCTTTTAATAAAGAATAAGTATCCACTTCTTCTTGTTCTTCTATGTTATACAAAATAATTTCTTCGTCTTCTACAGATTCATTATCAAACACAAACACATACTCATCTTGATAAATTTTAGAAGGTCTTTCTACCAACGCTTCATTTTCATAGACATTCTTTTCCCCATCAAAATCTTCTTCGCTATAATTAGGAACAAAACATAACTCTTCTGATTTATTTATACATTCATATGTACCAATCTCATCACCATTACTATTTAAGAAAATAAGAGTTCCATCTTGATAGATATAATTATCCATTTCCACAATTACTTCTGGTTCTTCTGGAGTTGGTTCAGGCTCTTCATTATCTCTTAAAACAAAGAATAGAATTAAGGCTACAGCAATAAGTACTAAAACAAGAATAGGGATTAATATAACAAGAACTTTTTTCCTCTTAGACCAACTAGCCCAAACTTCTTTAAACTTTCTCTTTTCCTTTTTTTCTTTCTTTTGCTTCTTCTTAGACTTATTTTTCTCTGTCTTCTCTTCTTCTAAACTTTCAATCTCGGCTTCATCTTCTCTTTGTGGTTCTACGGCATCATCACCACTCAGACCAAATGTTAAATCGTCCGTCAAATTTTCTTTACTAATTCCCTCACGGTCAATATCATCAATCACATTCGGAACATCATCCTCGGGAATATCAAACAAATCTTGTGTTTTTTCTAAATCATCATACTTCATTCTAGACACTCCTCTTTACATTAAAAATAGTATATCATATTTTTATCCACTTTACTAGTATTTAGACATGAAAAAAAGTTAGATACACTAACTATTCTACATCTTTATTATCTACTTCAATTACACTTTCATTCTTATAGTAACCACACTTCGTACAAGCCCGATGAGGTCTAATTGTAGCTCCACACTTAGGACATGTAGTTAATGCTCCAACCTCTTTTTTCAAGTGCGTACGACGCATTCTTTTCTTCGTTTTACTTGTTCTTCTAAAAGGAACTGCCATAATATCACTCCTTCCTATCCAAAAGCTCACTCAATTTAGCAAGTCTTGGATCAATTTGATCTTCATTTTTATCTTCACCCAAACTCCAACCATCACCAGATAGGTGCGCATCTTCAGTCGCAGTAAATCTCATGGGTACTTCCAGAACAATATTTTCCCACAAAATCTTCATAATATCAAGTATATTTTGCGATTTTTCGTAATATTCCAAGAAATTTTTATCATTTGTATCATATTCTTCTTCAATTTTTGACGTAAATGGATAATCAACAGCCTCATTTGTAACCGAATCAGGAAAAACCATAACACCACTTATAACTAAATCAACCACTAACATAGACAAACTATTTAAATGAATATTTCCTTTTACATGCAAATTCTTTAAATCAAGAATACCTACACTTTCCATTAACTCTTTATCAATACTAAAGTCTTCATCATACTCAACTGTTTGATTATTAGCGAGGCTTGCTAAATTAAGTTCCATAATATCACTTCCACCATTATTTTACCAATAATAGTAGTTTATTTCAAGTGATTTTATTATACTAACTATACGACAACATATGGATTTGTTGAAGTCCCGTCTCCTCCGACTTCAAACTGCGTATCTGCTTTCAAATTTATTACTGGCCGGACAGCTGCATTCCCACTTGGACGTGTTACATCGATGCCACCGTCTACTTCCACATAAAACACTTGTCCGATGCGGCCGTCGGCACGAAAATGAGATGGTGACATTGCCCAATACAGATTCCCTGTATAGAGGTAATAGTTTTGATTATCAGTAATGTATAGTCCCCCTGCATATGCAACTTCATCGGCGGTAATAAGGCCTATTGCATACGTTAGCGCACCATTTCCTTTACTAGAACTTTTTAGCGTAAACAAATCTCTGCTATCATTACATCCAAATGTTGGTGCGTTGTCTGCTCCTGATGTATTATATATTAATCTATCATATGCACCGTAAACTGTTTCAGTAAGCCCAGTTCCGTACCCACTATATGGCGTACGGTCATTGCAAAAGCCTGCGTCACTGTCTATATAATTTGAATAGCCCGTACTTTGAATATTTTCCAAATACCAATTGTCTAATGCTTCTTTGATCGTACTACTTGTTCCTAATCCGTGTGCTTGATTTTGCGTATACATATATCCTAAGTACATATTATTAGGATTTAAATCTGAGTATGAACTATTAAACTCACTTGTTCCGATTTGTGTTCCATCCCCGGTTGTTGCCGGTCCTGTCGCTTCGCTTCCGCTATATATGATCCGTATACTTTCATCTCCATTGATCCTTATAATTATCCAATAGAATCCTGCAAATCGTACCCAGTTATCTGTAGGGTTCCCTGCAAAATAGTATGTTATTCCATCTCTATCGTTTGCATAGTATATTGTGCCAGTTGTTGTTTCAGTTACAGTTGTACTAAAGTCACTTCTTGTTAATCTAGTTGTATAATTCGCTAAAATATCTTGAATTGTTTGGCCAGTTACTTCATCAAAATACAACGTACATTTTGTTCCTTTTGTTGTAAATGGGCTAATACTTAAACTCCCTGTTTCTGTTTCATAGCTAATACTCAATCCTTCTATTGTACTTCCATCTTTATAAGTACATGTGCTTTGTTCTGTATCCAATATATATTGTTTGCTAGAATCCAAACTATCTACTTCTTCACCACCTACATATATTGCTACGATATTTAGATCTGCCAAATTATAATTAACAGTTCCATTAATAAGTGGCATTTTATCTGTATATACATACTTAGCTCTTGTAAAATTAAGTATTACTGCACTAATGATTGCTACCGCTACTACTCCTATAATAATATTCCTTTTTAAATGACTTCTCTTTAATACCTCAAAATTCATAACTTTACACTCCTCTAACAGGAAGCTCTACTTCATTTATATTTCCATAAATATTGGTTACTATAATTGATGAGTTTCCTAGCTTATACATAAATTATATATAGAGCTAGACAAAAAGTCAAGAAAAATATCAATATTATCCTAGTTAAAGCAAAATAAAAGTTTCTCATGAGAAAATATTGTCGGTGATATTTATGCTATATAGTGAAAGATTAAAATACTTAAGAGAAGAAAAAGAGTTAACTCAACAAGATTTGGCAGATTTAATCAAAATTCATCCTGCTACATACAGTCAATTTGAAAGAGAATCAAGTATTATTCCTATAAAAAGATTAAATACTTTTGCTAACTTCTTTAATGTTTCTATTGACTACTTATTTAGTTTTACAAATATTAGACAATATAATGATAATAAAGAAAAGATTAATTTAGAACTATCAGGGCAAAGACTAAAAGAACTTAGAAAAAAGAATAAAATTACCCAAGAAAAATTAGCCACTTTTTTAAATACAACTCAATCGAATATTGTAGGATATGAAAAAGGAACGTTCCCAATTGCCACCCCTTATCTATACATGATCTGTAAAAAATATGGTATTTCTGCTGACTACCTTTTAGGTAAAACAAATGAACCTATCTATTTCAAATAACTGTCTAATAATAAATTTTAAATATTCAAAAAGCTATTTTTCTGGTATACTAAATATTAGGTGAGTAATAATGGAAGCAGTAGGAATTATTTGTGAATATAACCCATTACACAATGGCCATATCCATCATATCGAAGAGACGAAAAAATTATTTCCGGGCAAAACAATTATATTAGTATTAAATGGATACTTTTTAGAACGAGGAGAAGTTAGTATTTTATCGAAAGAAAACAAAACCAAGCTAGCTTTAATCTATGGTGTTGATTTAGTTGTTGAACTCCCCTTTATTTATGGATCGCAAAGTGCTGATCAGTTTGCTGATGCTGCCATAAAAATTCTAGGATATCTAGGCTGTTCTTATCTTGTTTTTGGTAGCGAATCCAACAACATTGAAGCTCTAGAATATGTTGCCAAAACCCAAGATACGGAAGAATATAATTTAAAAGTAAAAGAGTTGTTGGGTACTGGTCTAAACTACCCTACTGCTCTAGCCAAAGCTTTAAATATTGATGTTAATGTTTTTAATCCCAACGATTTACTTGGAATATCTTATATCAAAGCAATTAACAAAAATAACTTGAATATAAAACCGGTAACGATAGAAAGAACAAGCACCTATCACAGTACAACCGAAGAATCAAATATCATTAGCGCCAGCAACATAAGAGCCAAACTAAAACAAAATAAAGATATATCAAACTATGTACCTAGAAAATCTTTAAAGTTAATTGAAAATGTATCACTAGAAGATTTATTTCCCTATATCAAATATAAGATCATAACCGAAAGTGATTTATCAAAATATTTAACTGTTGATGAAGGAATAGAAAATAGATTAAAAGAAAAGATTATGGAATCGCACTCTTTAGAAGAATTAATCATGAATATTAAAACTAAAAGATATACTTATAACAAAATAAGTAGAATGCTCGTTCATATTTTAACTAGCCTACCTAAAGAAATAAATAAACTAGCAAGTATTGAATATATAAAAATATTAGGTTTTAATAAAATAGGAAGAGCATACTTACATGATTTAAAAGATGATCTAGAAATATCTTTAGTACCTATTCCTAATTCTTTACAATACAAATACGAATTACTAGCTAGTGAAATCTATAGTTTAATTAGTAAAAACAAAATACTAGCCTTCGAAAAAAGCAACAAACCAATTTTCTTTGAATAGTTTTTGCTTTTTTCTTGCCTTTTTGCTATAATAAGTCGCAAAGGAAAAAGGCCTATGAAACTATATTTAAATTTACTGAAATTGCTATTTAATAAAATAATTCTCAGAAAAAACAACGGAGAATGTCTTAAAACATTTTGTGAAAACATGGGTGTAGCATACATCAAGCTAGCTCAAATACTTGCCATGCAAAATTATGGTGATTTATTTATCGAGAAAGATCGTTTAAGTTTGTCTAGCCTATGTGATTATACTATGCCTATCCCTTTTTTAAAAATTAAAGAAATATTAGAAAAGGAATATGGTTCTTTAGATAAAGTATTTAAAAGTATCGAAGAGTCCCCTCTTGGGGCTGCCTCTATCTCTCAAGTCCATAAAGCCACCCTCTTAAATGGAGAAATTGTAGCCATCAAAATAAAAAGAAAAGATATTACATCTACACTGGAAAGTGACATTGGAAAGATGCGAGAAATGATAACAAAATATGTAAGCTTTCTAGAAAAACATTCTTGGTTTCAAAAGTGGATTCAAAAACATATTTCCCTACTTGATTTTCATAACCTTTTAGGAGGAGAAAAAGCTTTAGATATATACTACCATTGGATTATTTTAGAAACAGACTTTAGAAACGAACAGCAAAATATTTTAAACTATGAAAAATTTATTCAAAAAGTAAATACTTATCAAATAAAACCATCGATTGTTATTCCTAGGATTTATGAAGATCTATGTACAGAAAATGTTATTGTAATGGAATACATACCAAATCCCACGATTAAATATTTAGAAAAGAATGAAGAAAACCAAGAAAAAATCAAAAAAGCAATAAACAATTATATTCTTTTAAGTTTTAAAGCTCTTCTAAAAGATGAAGAAGTCATTTTTCATGGAGATCCCCATGAAGGAAACTTATACTTAGACGAATCGGGAAATTTAGGTTTTCTTGACATGGGACTCACTTTCAGCTTATCAAAAGAAGAAAGAGAATACACCAGAAATTTCTTTATCGCGGTATACACTCGAAATGCCAATAAAATATTTGAACTAATTTCTAGTTTTTCCACTTTAACAAGTGAAGAAAAAAGAAAACTAAAAGAAGATCTAAACAATTATTGTCAAAGTTTAGGTACCAAAAATATTACCAACTATTTTATTGACATGGTAAACATCTGTTTAAAATATAATGTTGCTCCTCCTGAATTCTTTTATAAAATGGCTAAAGCTTTTATTTGTCTAAATGGACTAAACAAATTAATGGAAAATAACACTTCTGCCCTAACCCTCTTAAAAAAAGAAGCACTAGAATATTTAATCATGAAAAACCTAAATGATACAAAAAAATTAGCAATCAATTGCTTAAATATAGCTCCTAAACTATTAAAAAGTACATTAAAATATGGCCTTAGAAAAACACTAAAAGAAAGTAAAGACCTACCTAAGAGGGAACTATTACAAATGAAGTATAATCTAGAAACTATACTTGATTTAATTAAACTTGAATTAGAAGAAGAAACTCGAAAAAGATAAAATAACAAACTCTAATTTTATTGCTTTTAAATTTGTTCTAGTTTATAAGTTAGAGGTATGATTTCCTCACTTCTAATAAAATTAGCAATAAACCCATCACTTTCTTTAGTAATAATAATGCCAATAGTTTTATTGTGATGTGCTTCTTTTATTTTTTCATCCACTAACTTTATGTAATATTCCATCTGAGCTTTATCTTCTTTTTTTAAAGATCTAAGCTTCAACTCTACTACAATAAACGAATTAATTTTAACATTAAATAAAAGTATATCTAAGTAATAATTTTTGCTTCCATCACTTATTTTATATAGATGACCCACATAAGTAAAACCTTCACCTAGTTGTTTAAAGAAAAACTCTAGGTTTGCAAGAATACTCAATTCTAAATCATGTTCTGAAATTATTTCTTTATCTACTTCAATAATAATTGGGTCTTTCATATCAGTTGTAATTTTTGGCTTATTGGGTAAATAATATCTATTTTGTGAGGCTTATCTACTAATCTTTCATAGGCTTTAGATTTTATTTCTTTAATTAACTTTCTTTTGGATAAGTTATGTTTAATACACAGATTAATATAAAAATTTCTTTCATTTTTATCTTTAAATATTAGAAGTTCTCGATAATGAGACCAACTCAATTTACTCCCCAGTGGGGAACATTTTTCAAAAGTCAAATAGAATTGCCTAAATTTTCTTAAATTACTGGCATTATAGCCTTTTCCATATAAATTTGTAAGTCTGATAGACCATTTCTTAATTAATTCATTCCCGTATTTCGCTCTTGATTCTCCACCTTGGGCTTCAACAATTAATCTGCCTACATTCCAATAAGTTGTTACTAAACTATTATTTGCTTCTATATCCCTAACTCTTTTACTTATTTCATTCTTTTTAATTAAATGTTCTATTTCTTGATAATAGTTTTCTTCCGTCATGATATACCTCCCTGAAGTCCCTTTATACTTTTTTAATTCTGTAAATACATTCACTTCATTATGGCTACAATTTTTTATATTCGTGACAAATTGCAACAAAAAAAGACAGAAATTTTTCTGTCTAAACAACTCTATTTCTTTTGACACTTAGGGCAAAAATAAGTACTTCTTCCACCTACTTTAATATTTTGGATGATATTCCCACAAACTAAACACTTTTCTCCTTCTCTTTTGTGTACTTTTAAATTCTGTTGAAAACGACCAGTTACACCAAGACTAGAAGTATAACTACGAATAGTGGTTCCACCCATTCTGATTGCTTCTTCTATAATTTCTTTAGCACCCTCTACAATTCTTTCGCATTCCCTTTTAGTAAGCATACATGCACTTTTCAAAGGATTTACTCTAGCATAAAACAAAACTTCATTCGCATAAATATTGCCAAGACCACTGATAATTGTTTGATCAAGCAGTGCTGTTTTAATAGGAATATGTTTATTTTTAAATTTAACTAACAAATAATCCGCCGTTAAATCTTTATCTCCCGGTTCTAGCCCTTGTTTTTTTATACATTCCGTATTTTCTAAATCATCCTTTAAAATTAAATTCATTCGTCCAAACTTGCGAGTATCCGAGTATCTTAAAGTAGTATCATCATTGAATGTAAAGATAACATGCTCATGTCTTCCTTTTTCTTCATTTTTGTCTTTAATGAAGTATTTCCCTTCCATTCGAAGGTGAGATAACAAATAAAAGTGTTCTGTTTCAAAAATTAGCCATTTCCCTCTTCGTTTAATATCAATGAATGACTCACCAACGAAATTCTTTTTGAATGTTTCCAAATCACTTTCAATCATTGGTTCATAAAAAACTTGAACTTCTTTTATTTGTTTATTTAATATTCTCTTTTTAAGTGTATTTCGAACGGTTTCTACTTCAGCTATCTCTGGCATGTTTACACCTACTTAGCCTCATACAAATCTTTTCCTTTGGCAATTCCAACTTTTAATGGAACATCAAGCTTAATAACATTCTCCATAACATCTCGAACAATATTGGTTACCGTCTCTTCTTCTTCTTTAAGTGTATCAATAACTAATTCATCATGAATTTGTAAAACCATTTTACTCTTAATACCGTGCTTCTGAAACTCATCATATACTAGTACCATAGCTTTCTTAATAATATCCGCGCTCGTTCCTTGAATTGGTGTATTAAGAGCAATCCTCTCTCCACTAGAACGAATCATATAATTTTTATTATTTAACTCTTCAATTGTTCTTTTTCGGTTAAACAAAGTACGAACAGAACCAGTCTCATAAGCTTCTTTAACAATATTATCCATATAATTCTTAACTCCCGGATATAACTCATAATACTTATTAATAAAATCTTGCGCTTCTTTTCGACTAATATTGAGGTTCTCACCCAAACCAAAGCCACTAATACCATAAACAATACCAAATATGACTGCCTTCGCTGTTGATCTCATGAGTTTTGTGACGTTAGATGGATCCACCCCATATATATCTGCAGCAACTTTAGTATGAATATCATCACCTCTACGAAATGCTTCAATAAGTTCTTTCGATCCAGAAATATGAGCCAATATTCTAAGTTCAATTTGTGAATAATCGACACTTAAGAATAAATCATTGGTTGGCAAGAATGCTCGTCTAACCTTTCTTCCTTCTTCTCCTCGAATAGGAATATTTTGTAAATTTGGCTCAGCACTAGAAAGTCTTCCCGTTCTTGTTAAGGTTTGTTTAAAAATTGTATGAATTTTTCCATCTGGAAATTTTGCATTTTCTAAACTTACCGTATAAGTAGAAATAATTTTACTAAAATTACGATATTCTAACACCAAATCAATAATAGGATGTTTGCCCCTAAGTTTCTGCAACGTTTGAGCATCTGTCTTATATCCAGTTTGATTTTTCTTTCCAGAAGTAAGTCCTAAACGAGCAAATAACACTTCACCTAACTGTTTTGGACTAGCAATATTAAACTCCATCCCTGCTAAACTATAGATTTCTTTCGATAAAACTTCAAGT
The DNA here is from genome assembly GCA_944327405.1 of uncultured Bacilli bacterium. GTDB lineage: Bacteria > Bacillota_I > Bacilli_A > RF39 > UBA660 > Caccenecus. The sequence goes on from CALVHK010000016.1 coordinate 13,990, forward strand.
TTTGCTTCAGCTTCTTTTTTAATTTCTTCTAAAACTCCACTATCTACTTTAACCCCAAAATATTCCATATTAGCTAAAACATAGATAAGAGGCATTTCGATATCTTTAAATAAATGATACATATCTTCTACTTTTAAGTTATTAATATACTCATCTCTAGTATCATAGATAAATCTTGATTTTAACACCATATCTTTTTTTAGCTTTTCTTCATCATTAAAATGATTTTTCTTTAATACCTCATAAAATTCGACATTAATATTTTTTGAATGCATAAGATAAGCAATATCATCTTTAGTAAATCCATTAAGAAGATAAGCAGCAATAATAAGATCATAATTCACTGGCTGCATTTCCAAGTGATTTCTTTTAAGAAGAATATCTAATGCTTTAGCATGATAAGTATAAACAACCTTATCTTTTAAAAGTTCTGGGATATCTTTTAAACACTCTTTATCCAAGAAATAATTATGCTTCTTATCACTTAGGGCAATACCAAGCAGTGATGCTTTATGATAATTTTCCCCGTCAAGTTCAATATAAATACTCACTTCATCCCCAAGTTCAAGATCTTTCACATCCTGAATACTTTGAAACTCAAGTTCATCTTGCACAATTTCTTTCCGCTCAAAGTTTTTAAGTAAAGAATAAAATTCCAAAGACTCAAATAACTCGCCAAGCTTATCTTCATCTGCTCCCAAATATTTAATATCTTCAAACTGGATATCTAAAGGAACATCTCGGTATATTGTAGCAATTTCTTTACTCATAAAAGCACTATCTCGTCCAACTTCTAACTTTTCTTTCACTTTTCCTTTAACAGAATCAATATTCTCATAAATAGCCTCTAAAGAACCATATTCTTGCAAGAGTTTTAATGCTGTTTTCTCACCAATCCCTTTTACACCAGGAATATTGTCAGATGCGTCTCCCATCAATGCTTTTAAATCAATCATTTTGATCGGTTCAATTCCATAATCAGCCATAAAAGATGCTGGATTATATTTAATAAAACCGGTTTGTTTAAGTAACTTCACGTCTGTTCCATCACTAATAAGTTGCAATAAGTCTTTATCACTAGATATAATTGTCGCATCATACTCTTGATCTAAATCCGCCATTTTGGATAGTGTCCCAATAATATCATCAGCCTCATATGGCTCTAATTCCAAATATTTAATTCCCATAGCGTCTAGTATTTCTCTTGCTACCGGCATTTGTTTAATAAGATCATCAGGAGTTGCCTGTCTCCCTTCTTTATAAAAATCATACTTCTCTTTCCGAAAATTCTTTCCTATATCAAAAGCTACGGCAATATATTCTGGCTTCTCTTCATTCAAAATCTTATTCATCATCGTTGTAAATCCATATAATGCATTGGTAGGGAATCCTTTACTATTCCGCATAATATTTCCTGTATAAGCTGTAGCATAGAAACTTCGAAACATAAGATTATTTCCATCAACCAAGATAACTCTTTTCATATCTTCACCTCTTAACTCTATTCAAATTATAACATTTTTCCCAAGAAAAAAGAAGACTTATCTTCCTTTTCCTCTCTCAATATA
>CALVHK010000017.1 GCA_944327405.1 uncultured Bacilli bacterium
CAATGGTGGAGTAGAGGAGAGTCGAACTCCTGTCCAATATATCCTATCATACAACATCTACAAGTTTAGCTTGATTTATGAGTCAAGTTATAACTGGCTCAAGACCAACCGATTATAACTTCAAGTTTAGTAAGTGTTCGTTCTTCTAACCTAAACAAAGAGAAGAATATATCTTATATTTATGAACCCCTCATTAATCCTATAAGCAAAATTAAGAGAAGCTTGCTACACCTAAATACTAACTAGGCAAATGCATAAGCATTTGGAGCAAATGAGTTTTCACTCTTGTCATTTAATTTTAATTGTAGACTTAAGGCGCCTAACCACTTGCCGTCATATGTAGTAATATATGTCGATACCATTACTACCCCGAGTACTAGTATTATACCATAAACAAATAAAAAAATGAAGTATTTTCTACTTCATTAGGGCAATTGCTAAGATAATACCGATGTTTAATACGCCATAGAGAATGATGGCAATATTTATGAAGGCTGCTCTTGATGATTTTGTTGGTGTCTCTTCTTCAGGTATTATTGCAGGAACGTTTTTATTTTTAAGTTCTAGTACCATTCCTTTTCCTTTCGAATCACCGATTTCTTTCGTTATTTCAAAGTATTCATCTAGTTTTCTATTAATTAGTGTTCCTAACATGGTTTCTTTTGGTAGAGTGGCAATTAAAGTTTCTAAATTGCCAATTAAGATTTTGTTGTCTTCAATTAATTCACTAAAGGAGTCTTTAGCACTAAAATAGAGATTCATATAATTTGTTACTTGATTTTCTAAACTATTCTCGTTAGGCATGGCAACATTCATGAAGGCATTTTGATTTAACAAATTTACAAAGCCTTCTAAACTTTTGCAACTTTTATTTATTTTGATGATCTCCATAAATTCTTTAGCATTTACGTTCCATGCTTCGCCAGGTAGGGTACGTAAATCAAAGGTTAGGGTTTCACTAGCTACAATTTCACCATTTTCTTGTAAATATAATACATTTTCTTTGCAAGTTAATCCTTGTAGGGCTGGATAAAACTCTAAATATTGTCTAAAGATAAAATCGTTAATGTTGATTATCTTGGTTTTGCTTAATCCAGGGCTTTCTTTTTGATTAGCCTCATTCATTGGGTTTTGTTCTAATGGCTTATTTTCCTCTCTGTAGTCGTTTATATTCATTATTTTTTCTTGGGAATTGTCTACTCGATATTTAGGCATTTGAAATGCATTTTCATTAAAAGTATCACGTTCGTTCATTTTAATACCCTCCAATTATTATCATTTTATCAAAAAATGAAGAAAAAAACAACACTAAACATATAAAAAAATATGTAGTATAATAAGTTTTATTTAAAAAGAGAGTTTGGAAGAAAACTATTTTGGCATTTTTTTACTCAATAATATTAATATTTTATGAAAATTAATTGGTAATTTTTACCATAGGTGAATAAATGACAAATGTAGTTTTAGAGCGGTTATAATTTTTTCGAGAAGCGAGGGTGAAATAAGAATGTTAAACGGAAATAGGTTAAGAGAGGTTAGGAAAGCCAAAGGTTTAACACAAACAGAATTGGGAGAATTAATTGGGGTAGGAAAATCAGCAATCTGTTGCTATGAAAAGGAAACACGAAATCCTACATTAGAAGCATTAATTGAAATGATTCATGTTTTTGGGGTGTCTGCGGATTACTTGCTTGGGGCGGATTATATGGTTAAAACAGTGGATAAAGATTCTTTTGAAGAGTATGCTATACTTACAAAAGAAGAAATTACTTTTATTGAAGAGATAAAGAAAAATAAACTGGTTTATGATATTTTGATGCAGGATCCAAAAAGAGGTGCTGAACTAGTAAAAAAAGAAATTGGCTAACTTTGCTTAGCTTTTTTCATGGATAAATTTTTTTAGCATATAATTTTTTAGGTGATACGTTATGCGAAAATATTATCAATACTTTGGTTTAGCTTTAATTATGGTTTTTAGCTTTTATTATACAGAAAAGATTGCTTTAATTGTGTTAAATAAAAATCCATTGATGCAAAGTATTAATGAGGAAAAAGCTACTTATGAAGAAGAATTTGTAAATGCAGAAATTCAGGGAGATTATATTATTCCGGGGATTAATGGGTTAGCAGTTAATACAAGAGAGTCATTCTATAACATGCAAGAAATAGATGCATTTAATCACTATTATCTTGTCTTTGATCAGGTGAGTCCTGATATTTCTTTGGAAGATAATAAAGATAAAATTATTAAGCAAGGGAATAAAAGGCAAAAACAAGTTAGTCTTGTTTTAGAGGAAAGTAATCTAGTTAGTGATTATTTAAAGGATAATCAATATAAAGCAAGTATGCTTGTTAATACAAGCACTTATGAAGCTAAAAGTTATTTTGAGGTTATTAATAATGAGGTAAGTAATTTTAACTCTTTAGAAAATACGCTTAATCTTAATAAAGAAAATAAACACATTTGTGTTATTAATGATAGTAATTATAATATTTGTTTAAATAATAAAAATTATTTAGTAGAACCAACACTTACTTTAGATAGCACGAACTCCATCGATGTTAAAAATGGACTTGATAGTGGAAGTATTATATTTATTACAAGTAGTGCTAATTTAAGTGATGTAAAGTTGCTATTAAAAGAAATTAAGTATAAAAATTATGGTGTTGTTTATTTAAGTGAATTAATTAGTGAAGAAAATATTTAGTTTTCTTCTTTTTTTTGGTATACTTATTATGTTATGGAGGAATTTTCATGAAGCAGTTGATTGGTAAAGTGGTTAGAGTGTTTATTCCAGGAGAAGACGTAGATAGAAAAGTGGCTTTTCAAGTAGAAACAGCAGAAGGTATTTATGAAATCAAAGAAGAGCAAACAGAAGAAAACGCAAAAATTTATAAAGATGATACCGTGTTATTAACTTTCCAAAATATTTCCGGGAAAGAATTTATGGATATTTCCTTGTACGAAGAAGGTGAATTAGATGAATAGTAATCCTCTAAATTTGTATGAACATAATAAGCGGTCTTATGAAAAAGTAAAAGAAGCATTTGAGCGTGGAGAAAAGGTTGTGGGTATTGTTCATGCAACAGGTACAGGAAAATCATATAATGCCTTACAACTTGCTTTAGATAATCCGAATAAAAGAATAACGTTGATAGCTCCTCATAATAGTATTTTAGAACATATTGAGGAGATTATTAACGAAAGTGGGTTAAGCTTGGAGAAAGATTTCTCTAATTTAACATTGATGAATTATCAAAGCTTAATCAATTTAAGCCGTACAGAATTAGCAGAGTTACCAATCGATATACTTGTGTTAGATGAATTTCATCATATTGGAGCACCGGTTTGGGGAGAAAGAGTAAATACTATTCTTGATACTCACTCAGAGATGAAAGTTTTTGGAATGACTGCTTATACCGTACGAGATAGAGGGACCATTTATGAAAGAGATATGGCAAATCCAGATGGTGGAGAGTTATTTTCCAATAAAATTGTTAGTAGATATGATATAGCTGATGCAATGCTTGAAGGAGTATTGCCAAGTGTAGTTTACCGAAGCGCATATACAAAACTTATGGGCACTTTAGAAGCATTAGAAGAAAGAGTAAATGCAAAGAAGTGTTCTAAGGAAGAGCAAGAGTTGTATGATAAATTATTGAAAGATGCGAAAAAAAGAAGAATAGAAAAAGCTTTAAGTCTAGCTGATATGATTAAAAAATACGTTGAAAAAGAGGATAAGTTGATTTACTTTTGTCCCTTTAATAGCAATATCGAAGAGATACAAAAGGAAGCTAGGAAGTGGTTTTTAAGATATATTCCGGAAAGTGATATAGTATTTTATAAAACAACTAGTGCTATGGGAGATGAGGGAGCCAAAAACAGGGATGCTTTTTATCATGATAAAACACTAGATGGGGTAGATGCAAGTCATAAACTTAGAGTCATATTTTGCATTAATCAGTACAATGAAGGTGTACATGCCCCAAATGTTAGTGGTGTAATAATGGGTAGAGAAACTAGGTCTGATATTGTTTTTTATGAGCAACTGGGAAGAGCTTTATCTGTTCGTGGTGATACAAAGGCTAAATACTTAGAGTATGAAAGTTATTCTAGAGATGAATTAATCCAGTTGTGTCAAAGTAAAAACATCACTGTATCTGAAAGTATGTCAAAAGAAAAAATGATTGAAAAATTAATTGCTCCTTATGTAATTGATTTAACTAATAATATTAGTTTTATTAAAGAGTTGGAAAATAATATTCAAAATAGAGTAAAGGAACAACAGGAAAAAGGAGATGGTAAAAAGAGACTTTTAACTATACAAGATGTATCCTTTGATATTGAGATAGTAAATGAAGAAATATATGAAATACTTAGATATGTTAGCGAACGATTAACTAGGACTTGGGAAGACTGGTATAATCTTGCAAAAGTATATTATGAACATCATGGTAATTTAAATATTTCTCGTTCTTTTAAAACTATTAATGGATATGAATATGATGAATCAGGGTTAAATTTAGGAGTTTGGCTTAGTTTCCAAAGAATGATGAAGAAGAAAGGTACATTAAGTAAAGAACGTGAAGAAGCATTGCTTGCTATTGGAATGGTATTCGATGTCCATGAAGCACAATGGCAAGGGATATATAAACTTGCAAAAGCATACTATAATCATCATGGTAATTTAAAAGTTCCTGATGATTTTAAGACAACAAATGGATATGAATATGATGAGGCGGGTTTAAATTTAAGCCGTTGGCTTGAAAAACAAAGAAGGTTTAAGAAAAAAAGAATGTTAAGTAAGAATCGCGAAGAAGCACTGCTTGAAATAGGAATGGTATTCGATGTTCATGAAGCCCAGTGGCAAAAAGTATATGCCCTAGCTCAAAAATATTATAGACATTACGGCAATTTAAATGTTCCTTATAGATTTAAGACAACAGATGGATATGAATATGATGAATCAGGGTTAAATTTAGGAGTTTGGCTTAGTTTCCAAAGAATGATGAAGAAGAAAGGTACATTAAGTAAAGAACGTGAAGACGCATTGTTTGCGATAGGAATGGTATTCGATGTATTAGAGGCACAATGGAATGAGATGTATGCGTTAGCTCAAAATTATTATAGACATTATGGTAATTTAAATGTCCCTCGTTCTTTTAAAACTATTAATGGATATGAATATGACGAATTTGGTCTAAATTTAATGAAGTGGATTGATATTCAAAGAAGGGAACAGAAAAAGGGTACATTAAGAAAAGAACGTGAAGATGCATTACTTGCAATAGGAATGATTTTTAATGGTCGTGAAGCGCAATGGCATGAAACGTACGAGCTAGCTAAAAAATATTATGCCCATCATGGTAATTTAAATGTCCCTCGAAATTTTAAAACTACTAATGGCTATGAATATGATGAGGCGGGTTTAAATTTAGGTAAATGGCTTACTAATCAAAGATTGATGAAGAAGAAATGCACATTAAGCAAAGAACGAGAAGAGGCATTACTTGCCATAGGTATGGTCTTTGATGTTTACGAAGTACAGTGGCAAGAGATGTATGGGTTAGCTAAAAAATACTATGAACATCATGGTAATTTAAATGTTCCATCAAGGTTTAAAACAATAAATGGATATGAATATAATGAAGATGGTCTAAATTTAGGATTTTGGATTAATTATCAAAGGACAGCTTATAAGAATGGAACATTAAGCAAAGAACGAGAAGAGGCATTACTTGCCATAGGTATGGCCTTTAATATTAAAAAAAATAAATCTTTCATTAAGAAGTTATGTGAATACTATGGAGTTGATGAGAAAAAGAACAAGGCAATATTAAAAGGAATTGCTTATAAAGAGATGATTGCTAAAATAAAATATTTAGAAGAAAGACAAATACCAATTACAAATAATTGCTTATTACACGAAATATTTAATATTAGTAATGAAGCTTTACAAGAAAAATACGGTATTAGCTTGGAAGATCTAGTAAAAACTTATGTTTTAGAAGAGAAAAGAGGAAGATAGATGTTTTTGAGTAGGTATGTAAGTGATGTATATTACCAAATGATTCTTGAAGAGTACGATGATGGATATTTATCAACACTAAGTGAAGAGCAGTTTAGAGTAATATATGAATTATTTAGAGAATATGGATTCACTTATTTAGAAGACATTATTTTGAGGTATTTAGAAATATTTGAGATGGATTATGCCTTAGTAAAAGAAAAGCTGGAAGAATTAAGAAGTGATTTAGGACCTGATTTTATCTACATTATTCGTAATAATTTAAGTTTACTAGACAGAATACTTGAGTGAAATTCTTGCAATCGTTAAAGTTTTTTGGTATAATGATTTTGCCTTAAAACTTTTTTATTTACATTTTTTTGAAACGGAGTTGATTATTTTGAGTAAAATAAAAATTTTTAGTTTGGGTGGATTAGATGAAAATGGTAAGAACACCTATGTTATGGAGATAGATAAGGATATTTTTATCTTTGATTGTGGGCTTAAATATGCGAGTGGGAATATGCTTGGAATTGATTATATTATTCCTGATTTTTCTTACTTAGTTAAGAACAAAAAGAGAATTAAAGGCTTATTTATTACTCACGGACATTTGGAAAATATGGGAGCTACAACTGATTTACTTTCGCAAATACCAAATTTGAAAGTATATGCCACGAAATTTACGAAGTATGTTTTAATGGAACAAGGAGTAAATCCAAATAATATTGTGGAAATTAAGGCTCATAAGAAGATTAATTTCGGCCATGTTAGTATTTTTCCAATTAGTGTATCTCATAGTGCACCGGATGCTGTGATGTATGTTGTTAATACGAAAGATGGCGCTATATGTTATACTGGTGATTTTATTTTTGATCCTTCGATGATGGGTGCTTATGACATGGATTTAGGTAAGATTGCTTATGTAGGTAAGCAAGGTGTATTATGTTTGCTTAGCGAATCAGTATTTAGTGAAAATATCGGTCATACTTCTCCTAATCATAAATTGGTAGAAACTTTCCGCAACGCAATTAAAAATGCCAGTGGAAGAGTTATGTTTACCGTTTTACCAACCCATTTGTATACAATTCAAGAAATCTTTGATGCTTCCCTAAACTCACATCGTAAGATTGTTGTTATGGGTAAAAAGTTACAAAATGTTGTTCATTTTGGAATGAAGGAAGGATATTTGACCGTACCTGATGATACTTTGGGAGATTTATCCAATGTCGATGATAATAATGCGATTCTACTACTTAGCGATGATAAAGCTAGTCCTTATGCTGCCGTATCGAAAATTTTAAATGGATATGATAAGTTTATTAAATTAAAGAGTGATGACACCATTGTTTTTGCTGAGCCAAGATATGATAGTAATGAAAAATTACTTGTGCGGTTAGAAAACGATTTGGCAGAATTTGGTTGTGAAATCGTTAATATTCCTAGCGATAAAACGATTCTTCATCATGCTTCCAGTGAAGATTTAATGCAAATGATTAAGCTTATGCGACCAAAATACTATATGCCTGTTAAGGGTGAATATCGTTATATGGTTGGTAATGCCGATCTAGCATTCTCTTTAGGTATTCCCAAAGAAAACATTATTTTAAAACAAAATGGAGAAGTAGTAACATTTGAAAATGGTGTATTAACCCTAAATAATGAAAAAGTTAAAGTCGGAGATGCTTTAATTGATGGTAATTCTAGTGATGATGTTGGAGAACTAGTGATTAAAGATCGTGAGATGTTATCAGAAAACGGTATTGTTTTAATTAGTGCTACGATTTCAAGACAAGATAAAGTGATTCTGGTTGGACCTGAGGTAACCACTAGAGGATTTATTTATGTGAAAGATTCTGTGGAAATGATCAAAGAAATCAAAAGAATTAGTGAGGCAATCATCGAGAGAAATACGACTCCTAATTATGTTGATTTTAATAAGATTAAGATGGAAATTAGAGATGAATTATCCAAATACTTGTATGAAGAGACGGAATGCAAGCCAATGATTATTGCGGTCGTTCAAGAAGTATAAAATTATAGAAATCATCCATACTAATAGTGGGTGATTTTTATATGAAAGAACAAAATAATACAAACATTAAGTTTTTGAATCTTATTTATCAAAATGCTGAGATGGGGCTTTTTGGTATTGATACAGTTATAAAAAAGGTGGAGAATGAGACGATTGCCAAAATTATCCATGAACAAAAGCGAGAATATGAAGAGATCTTAGCAGATGCCAAGAAGATTTTGATTAAATACGGAGCAAAAGAAGAAGAAATTAGCAAATTAAAAGAACTTAGTAGTAAAGCTATGGCTAGTGTTATGACGATGGGGAAATCGGATAAAGAGATTGCTAAACTAATGATGGAAGGAAATCAAAAAGGCGTTTTAGAGATCACTAGCGAACTTAATAATTATGTGGGTGATGATGAAGAAATCATTAATTTAGCCAAAAGATTACTGGCTACAGAAGAACATAATAGAGAAGAGTTTAAGAAATATTTATAACTCTTCTTTTTTCTTTTCTATTTAAAAAGCTATTTTTGATTGATTTTTCTAGTATTTTTGTTTATAATTATGAATTGTAGGAGGAAGTCAAGTGAAAAAATTATTCCTGCTAGGATTTATCCTTATTACACTTACAGGATGTAGTAGTATTCAAAATAGTGATTTAAATACTATTTTAAACAATGCCCTAAGTAGTAGAGTACAAACAACGAATGTAGATAGAATGGGGTATCGTTATTATTTACCAAAAGGCTTATCTGTTCGAAATAGTAGTGATTTTAATGAGACGTTTAATGACCAAAAATATTTGTATTATTTATATGTAGATATTGTTAGTTATTATAATCAAATGACATTTAATTATAATGTTAATGATGATGCTTATTATTCTGCTAGCTTAACATATCAAGGGAAAAATGGCTATGTAGAGATAAATAATTATGAAAATGATCAATATTTAATTGAAATTATGTATAATTATGCTAAAATAGAAGTAGTAGCATATGAGAAAGATATTAAAAGAGTTGTGATGTATGCTATTAGCATTCTTTCATCCATTACGTATAATGATAGTGTGATTGAAAATTATCTTGGTGATGATATTTTTGAATCTACGGAAGAGAATTATGACATTTTTGAAATAGTTGGTAGTGATAATTATTTGGAATTTACTCAAGATGTTGTAGATACAGAAGAGATAATTGATCCGGATTATATAAATTAGGAAGGTGGATATTATGGGTTTAGTTAGTAAGCTTAAAAATATTTTATTTGAAGAGGAAGAGGTAGAAATTCCTGTTATTGAAAAGAAGGAAAAGCCTCAAGTAAGTAAACAAGAAGTGAGGGAGTTACCAAGGAAAGAAGAAGTCAAAGTAACGAATTACCAGAATTACAGTGATATAGAACCAGTTATTCGTGAAGAAGCAAAAATGGAAGAAAAGGTACGTTTAAATACGCCAAATCAAGAAACGGTTTCAGAAAGAGAAATATTTAAAAGTGAAAAGACTTTCAATTTTCCTGCTTTTGATGAAGAAGAGTTTGATCATTTTGTCCCTAAGAAAAGAAGCACAAATGTAATAGAACATGAACGTAAAAAACAGGAGAAAAATATTGAGTATCGAACTGCAACAAGAAAAGATTATAAAAAGCCAGAAGAAGTAAAAGAGGAAAAAAAGTTTAGGCCATCACCAATTATTAGTCCGGTTTATGGTATTTTAGATAAAAATTATACTCCAGATGAAATTACGACGAGAGATACTACACCTACAAGATCACTTGATGTTGATACAGTAAGGAAGAAAGCTTTTGGACCAAAAGAAGAGGCAACTGTAGAAAAAATTGATATTCGAGATGAAGAAATATTGGTTGATCATACTTTAGAAGAAAAATTAGAAAAAGCAAGAACAATTGATGAATTGCTAAAAGATAGTAGTGATGAAGTAATTGATATTCATGATACGGGCATTGATGAGGAAATTGATAAATCGTTTTCAACTATTGATCATTTGGATGAATCTTTGGAGGAAGAAACACAAAGTGGGGAAACTCACGATCCTGATTTAGAAGATGATACTTTAGAGAATGATTTGTTTGATTTAATTGATTCAATGTATGAGGATAGAGAGGAGGATAAATAGTGGATTTTTGGCTATCATTTTTACCTATTATTATTTATATTTTACTCATAATTATTTTGATTATTGGTATAATATTAGGGATCAAGTCAATTATTACCATTAACAAAGTGGAAAAAGTAGTGGATGATGTTAATGAAAAAGTGGAGTCTTTGAATGGATTGTTCCAACTTGTTGATTTTACAACGGATAAATTGGTATCTATTACCGATAAAGTTGTAGATGGTATATCAGCACTTGCTTCACGATTGTTTTTTAAGAAAAAGAATAAAAAGGAGGAGGAAGAAAATGAGTAAGAAAAGTGGTTTAGGGAAATTCTTGTTAGGTGCAGGTATTGGGCTTGGGATAGGTTTGCTATTTGCTCCTAAGAGTGGCAAAGAAACCAGAGCAGATTTAAAGAAAAAAATGGATGATCTAATTGAGAAAGTAAAAAATATTGATGTTGAAGAAGTAAAGCTTACGATTGAAGCGAAAGTAGAAGAAATTAAAGAAGATTTGAAAAATCTTGATAAAGAAACTGTAGCTGCTAAAATTAAAGAACAAGCGAAAAAGATTAAGAAAAAAGCAGATGAATTAGTTTCTTATGCTGTAAAAAAAGGAACTCCAGTTATTGAGGCAGCAGCAAAAGAAGTAAGAGAATCTACTATTAAAGCTTTAGAGGCAATTACTGCTAAATTAAAAGAAGAAGAACCTAAAAAACTTAAAACTAGTAAGTAATCAAACTGTTATGGAAACATAATAGTTTTTTTTCGGTTTAAGCGCTTGACTTTTTAGTATATAATCGATATACTTAACATATAGGAAAGTAAGGGTGGTAAAATGGAAAAAGAATATCAAATTAGTTGGCTAAAAATTGTGGGTGTAACAGCATTAATTGCTATTATAGTGGTAATTATATGTTTGCTGTATCCAAAGAAAGATAATAGTTTACTTATACAACAAACATATATAAGTAATATTACACTTATGAAGGATGCAGGATTTGAGTATTTTACAGGAAGTAATTTGCCAAAAGAAATAGGGGATTCCAAGAGAATTACTTTAGATGAAATGCTTGCTCGTAATTTAATTGTCGATTTTTATGATGAAGAAGGAAATAGCTGTAATATACAAAATAGTTATATAGAAGCAACAAAGACAATGGATGCAGAATATGAGATGAGTGTATTTCTCTCCTGTGATAATAAGTCTGATTATATTGTGACTTCTATTTCAAATGAAGTTGTTTGTAAAGATTGCAATGTTTCAACTGATACAACTGCTGATACTTTAGATAATACAAATACTACTAACAATTCTAATAGTGGAACTAGTACTCTTAAACCTGCTTATACTAGTGATACGAATAGTGGTGGAAACACTAATAATAATACTTCAACTAATGAAAGACCTATTAATGTAACACAAACAACAAACGTTAATATTAATTATGTTAATACTTGTTGTCCTGATAATAGTAGCAATTGTAATGATAATTGCCTTGCTAATATATATCACTCTGTAGTGTTTGATGCAAATGGTGGAAGTAGCGTTAGAACGCAAATTGTTAAACATGGTAGAACGGCTACCTATGTTGAGCCATATCGATATGGTTATGAATTTTTAGGTTGGTATTTAAATGGTGAAAAATATGATTTCTCAACTCCAGTAACTGAAAAGATTACTCTATATGCTAAATGGGAAAAGAAAGAGATTCAAGATGGAGAAAAAGAGAGTTATCTTGTAGATTTTGATAGTAACGGAGGAACTTATGTTAAGCCTCAAGAAGTAGAAGATGGTGAAAAGGTAGTTAAACCAACTGATCCAACTCGTGAGTGTTATGACTTTGTGGGATGGTATTTAGATAGTGCTTTAACAAAAGAATACGATTTTACTACACCGGTTACGAGTGATATGACTTTATATGCAAAATGGAGTGACAATAATACTTGCAAGGAGTCTCATTTAGTCGATTTTGATAGTAATGGAGGCAGCTATGTTAAACCGCAAGAAGTAGAAGATGGTGAAAAGGCAGTTAGACCAAGTGATCCGACTCGTGAATGTTATGATTTTGTGGGATGGTATTTAGATAGTGCTTTAACTAAAAAATATGATTTTACTACACCTGTTACGAGCGATATGACACTGTATGCAAAATGGAGTGATAATGGTACTTGTAATAATACTTATACTGTTAGCTTTAATAGTAATGGAGGTACTTATGTTAGCTCTCAAGAGGTAGAAGAAGGAGATCGTGCAAGTGAACCTAATGATCCAGTAAGAAATGGTTATACTTTCTTAGGTTGGTATTTGAATGGATCTAAATTTAATTTCAATACACGTATATATGAGGATATTACGTTAGTTGCAAAATGGGAAAAGAAAACAGAACAGTATTATGAATATTGCAAAATTGAAGAAGACACTTATTACTCTATCAGTTATGTGTCCGGAGCTAAAAATACTTGGAATTATTCGTGGAAAATAAAATTTGATGATATTAGAAATGCACAAAATGTTAGAGTAACAGATTTCGGACATCTTACAACGAATAGTATGTATAATACAGCAGCGGATAGATTTTATAATAAGGGTATATCTATGACTACCGGGAATGGAAATGGAGTTGTAAACCCAATTAGTGGTAGTAATTTAAGAACATATTCACTTAAATCAAGTAATTTTACACCAAGTGTAGGATTGCCATATTATTCTAATGGTACTTGGTATACACGTTTGAGTGTTAATGTTAGAAATTATAATAATGTAACTAGTTATTATGCAAGTAATATTAAAAGTTATATTTACTTTGTACCATTCTATCTTACAGTAGAATATACTGATTTAAATAATTGTGTAACAGATAAAGCATCTAACAATTATAAATATAGTGATTATGAAGTTGTAGATAGTTTTTGGCAATAATTTATACTAAAATATTTATGGGCAAAAGTTCATGAACTCGTCCGTTGTTTATGAACTTTTTGTTTTAGAAAGGACTAATTAAATGGAAGATTTAAAAAGAAAATATGCTCGATTTTTAATTAAGGGCTGTTTAAGATTAAATGCAGGAGACAAGTTATTTATTATTGCTTCTAGTGTAATTGAAGATTTTGTAGATGTTGTACGTCGAGAAGCGTTCAGCTTGGGAATTAAAGATGTTGAAATACAGATTAATAATCCGTTTTTGCAAAAAGAAAAGTATTTGACAAAAACTTATGATGAAATTATTCAGGACCCACTTTTTGATAAAACTAAATATAATCAAATGGCTGTAGAGGGCTATGCTTTTTTGAGTTTGTCTTCTCCGGTACCAGGAATTTTTGAAGATGTAGATTCGGAATTATTTACCAAAGTAAATACATATCAAATGAAAAGTATGGCGATATATAAAGAGTATCAATTGAAAGGAAAGATTAAGTGGTGTATTGCAGCAGCTTCTAATTCCTTATGGGCTAAGGATATTTTGGGAGATAGTGAAGATAGGCTTTGGGATGTGATTTATGATATTTGTTTAATTAAAGAGAATGACCCTATCTTGGCTTGGAGACAAAAAACAGATAAGTTAAAGAGAAGAGCTCACTATTTAAATGAATTACAGATTGATAAACTTATTTATTATAATGGTTTAGGTACTCGCTTAGAAATTGGTTTACCTAAGGATTATTTATTTCAAAGTGCAGATGAAGGGACTGGTAATGGGGTACTTGTTAATATACCTACGGAAGAAGTATTTACATCTCCCGATCGGCTTCGTGTTAATGGGAAAGTTTATTCATCTAAACCACTTTTGTATAATGGGACTTTGATTGATAACTTTTGGTTAGAATTTCAAGATGGTAAAATTGTTGATTATGATGCTTCAAAGGGACGGGAAATACTTCAGGGAATTATTGAAACCGATCTAGGAAGTCATTATCTTGGAGAGGTAGCCTTAGTGGATTTTAGCAGTCCTATTTCACTTACCAATATTCTTTTTAAAAATACTTTGTATGATGAAAATGCTAGTTGTCATTTAGCGATTGGGGAAGGATTTCCTGAATGTATAAAGGATGGTTTAGAATTATCCAGTGAGAAATTATTGGCAAAAGGCATTAATATGAGTCATAAACATGTGGACTTTTTTGTAGGAACTCGTGATTTAGAGGTGAAAGCAGTCTTGCAAAATGGGCGTGAAACCGTTATAATGAAAGACGGGAACTTTGTGGAGGTTTGATTATGAATTTATATGAAGATTTAAAATGGAGAGGACTTTTAAAAGATATTTCAAGTCCTAAGATAGAAGAATTATTAAATGGGGAAGGAGTTACTTTCTATATTGGTACGGATCCAACAGGTGATTCCCTACATATTGGTCACTTTTCTTCGTTTCTTATTGCAAGTCGTCTAAAAAAAGCAGGACACAATCCGATTTTACTTATTGGGGGAGCAACCGGTCAGATAGGAGATCCTAAACCAACAGCAGAGCGAGCTATGATTACTAAAGAAGAAGTAGCTCACAATGTGGAAGCACTAACCAATCAAGTAAAAAAGATTTTTGGCTTTGAAATTGTCAATAACTGGGATTGGAGTAAAGATATTAACTTTATTGATTATTTAAGAGATTATGGGAAATACTTTAGTATCAATTATATGCTTGATAAAGACATTATTAAAAGAAGACTTGATGCGGGTATTACTTATACTGAGTTTTCTTATATGATTATGCAATCGCTAGATTTCTTGTGGTTATACGAAAATAAAGGTTGTATTATGCAAGTAGCAGGTCAAGATCAATGGGGAAATATTACCGCAGGTATTGATTTAATTCGTAAGAAAACAGGTAAAGAAGCATATGGGTTTACCATGCCTTTAATTACTAAGAAAGACGGTACAAAGTTTGGTAAGAGTGAAGGAAATGCAATTTGGCTTGATATTAACAAGACGAGTAGTTATGAAATGTATCAATTCTTTATTAATACCGAAGATGAAATGGTTATTGATTATTTGAAGAAATTAACTTTCTTATC
>CALVHK010000018.1 GCA_944327405.1 uncultured Bacilli bacterium
GTATAGCAATAACCTATCAGGAGTAGATAGTAAAATCACAAGTAGTCCAGGATTTTGTAATGATCGAAATTTAAGAAATACAGAAGGGGAATGGGTATCAACAGGAAGTACACAATTTTATGCAGCATATGAAAGGATATTTTCAACCCATCAACCAACCTATGAATGCAGTAATAGTAATGATTTATATCAAACAAAAATAGGACTTATCACAGCAGATGAAGTCATATATGCGGGAGCAGCAGGAAGGACTACAAATAGAGGATACTACCTCTATACAGGTAACTATTATTGGACCATGTCTCCACATTACTTCTACGGTGGCGCTTTCGTGTTCCTTGTGTATTCGTATGGCGCCCTCAACGACTACGGCGACGTGAGTAACACGTGGGGTGTCCGTCCTGTAATAAATATATCCTCTGATGTAACAATTACCGGTGAAGGTACAATTGCAAGCCCATATGTCGTATCATAAACAAATAGTGTTGATAACACCCAAGTTACCAACACTATTTTTCTATTAACTCTTTTAATTTATTAATCTGTCTTTGAAGTAATACGCACAATCGATAAATTCTTTTATCACTCATCCCAGTAATATTTTGATATTGATCCTACAAGCCAATCAATTTAAATTCACCTACTGAAACTCCCAAATACTCACAAGCTTTTTGTAAACTAATAACTTTACTAGCTTCCAATTTATATACTAATCTTTTGAACTGATAAGATACTTCTGGTTGAATTGGTTTTGGATCTTTTCTACCTATAATTTTATTTATTTCAATACTTAACTTTTTATATAAATATTCATTAATAATATTTAAGTCTTTTAACCTGTAATTAATCGCTGCATAGCTAACCCGATATTCTTGTTTAAACGCTTCTAATTCATAAAAACTGACATTGTCTCGCTTAATTCCAAATTCATTTTCTACAGCCCCTTTAGGCATTAAAAGAGCACTAGCAAATCGATGACATAACTTTTCTTTATCTAAAGTAGGATCTTTAATATTTAGTATAAGATGACCTAATTCATGAGCGATCGTAAATCTTTGTCTAGCACCATCTTGAATATTATCTAATATGACAATAATAGGTACACCAGATACGAGCTCACTTAAACCATCAAAATCATCAAAGCGAGACTCCGTATTTTCAATGGTAATGATAATAATACCTAAATTTTCCAATATACTAATTAAATCAGATATTGGTTGTCTAAGTGAAATTTTAATAGATTCTCTAAAATGATTGGCCGCTACTTCAGCATCTTCTAAAGAATTACAATCATATTTTTTCATACGAAATGAAGAAGTATAAGAATTCAAATTTAATACTTCTAAATATTTAGCTACTTGATTTTGAATCACATTTTTAAGTAATTCTAAAGCTCCACCTTTTAATCTTGCTTTCTTTCGAAAACTAGAAAATTTCATTTTCGGAACTTCATAAATTTTTAATAAGGAAGATACAGACACTTGATAAGCATCAGCAAACTCAATAATTTTCTTAGAATTAGGAGTAATCATGTTTTTCTCATACTTAGAAACCGCTACTGCACTCATTCCTAAAAGTTTTCCCGCTTCTTTTAAAGAAAGTCCCTTAAGCAATCTAGCTCTTTTTAAATTATCACCAAACCCCATCATAACACCAACCTATTCCTAGTTAATATTTTACCACAAAAAGTACGAAACGTAAACTAAAAAAGCAAAAAAAGAAGATTATTCACCCTCATCTTCCTCTTTACTTACATAATCCGTATTAATCATATCCTCTGTTCCTTTAACAAAATAGAATAGTGTTGCTCGAGATGCATCACTAGTCGGAAGTCCACTTACAGCATCAAGTACCACACCAACCACATTTTCGGGTGTCTCATACCAAAATTCCTCGGTATCTGCCAAGATATCTTCTACGGTATCAGCCCAAATGTTTTTGGAAATATAAGAATCACTTGATGAAAGAGGACTATTATCATCCATTCCCACCCAAGTTACCATCACAATATCCGGATTATATCCCGCTATCCAAAAATCAGTATCGGTAGTACCTGTTTTTATCGCATATTTTCTTGATAACTTTGAAGCAATGGTTAAAGCCGTAGGATAAGCATAATCTTGGTAAACACTATTCGTGGTACCCGTAAGCATTTCGGTTAAAATATAAGTATAATTCATATTTAAAACAAGCTCTTTATCAGTCTCTTTCTCATACAACACATTACCTTCACTGTCTTCTACTCTTCTAATAAACCCAATATCTTCTTTATATCCACCAGTAGCAAGTGTTGTATATCCTCTTGCTAAATCTAATACACTCATTTCACCCGTTCCAAGAGCCAAAGAAGGTACTGCGCTAAGTTCGGCTTGTATTCCGACCTTACTTGCTGTTTCAACTAGCTTTTCTGCCCCCAAGAACATATTTGTTTTCACCGCATACACATTGTCAGACACAGCGATCGCTTCAGCCATTGTAATTTCTTTATTCGCATAAATAGATCCGTAATTCCGAGGAGAATAAGTTGTCCCATTACTTAAAGTAAATGTTGTATACTGACTATTAAAAGTAGAAGCTGAAGTCATTCCTGCCTCTAATGCCCCGTAATACAAGAAAGGTTTCATGGCACTTCCTACCTGTCTTTTCGCCTGTGTTGCCCGGTTATATTGAGACTTACTATAACTAACACCACCAGATAGGGCAATAACACCACCCGTATCCGGATCAATGACTACACTAGCAGACTGCAGCTCACTATCCGATAAATAAGTCAAAATATTTTCTTCTAAATTTTTTTGAGCATCCAAATCCAAATAAGTATATATTTTAATACCCCCATTTTGAATTAATTCTTCCGGAATCGTCCCAATCTCCCTCAACTCTTCTAAAACCGCATCTTGATAATACATAAGCATATCTAAGTTTTCTTCTGAAGACTTCCCATAAATCTCGATTTTCTCTTGAAATAATCCATCTAATTCTTCTTGAGTAAGATACCCATTTTCAACCATTGTCTCACCAACAATTTTTGCTCGTTCAATAGACAAATCATAATTGGCAACCGGATTATAGTTTTCAGGGCTATTTGGTATACCTGCTAAAATAAGTGATTCTTCTAGTGTTAAATCAAGAGGTTCTTTATTAAAATAATACCTGCTAGCATTCCCAATCCCAAAATTACCTTGACCGTAATTAATGGTATTTAAATACCCCTCTAATATTTCATCTTTAGAATAATGTACTTCAAGCTCCAGTGTTAAAAAAGCTTCTTCGATTTTCCGCTCCCAAGTTGTTGAAAAATCCAAAAATATGTTTTTAATATACTGCTGCGAAATCGTTGATGCTCCCTGTGTAATCCTGCCATTCTTAATATTCAAATACATGGCTTTAGCAATTCTTAAATAATCAAAACCATGATGATTATAAAAGTTTTTATCTTCAACACTAATCACGGCATTTATTAAATTATAATTAATATCTTCCAAACTTACCCATTCACTTGTACTAGATCCCTGATAAACAAGTTCATCATTTGTATCATAAATATAATACTGACCTGCTGTTCTAAGTTCTAATTTAGGACTTAAATAAGCATAAATATACAACCCAACAATAACAACAACAAAAGAAACAAACAAAAAAAGTCCCGTTTTAAACATGAATCTTAATATGCGCATAGTCTTCACCACTCTTAGTATGCAAGAAAAATAACAAAATATAAGTTTTAAAATTGCTATTTTTGAAATTATGTGATATGATATCGAAGCACTGAGGAGAATTAAAATGGATAATAAAGTCTTGCTAAAAGCAACAAACACGGAAAAAACAAAAGAAGAAATAGTTACGGTTGGAGTAATAACTGGCATTAAAACAGAAGATAACATTCAAATGATTAGAGTTTTTTTTAAAAAAAGAAGAGGGGAAATAACAAAAAAAACTTTAAGATATAATCCCCATATTTTAGGAGTAGTTTTATCTATAAATGATATTCTACTTTGGACTAACAAAAACATTTATCTTGAGTATAATGGTTTACTTGTTCCCCTAAGATCTCCAGATAGAAAAACTTACAAAATAGCTCCTGAATCATTAGAAATGATTATAAAGGAACAGCAGGATATTCTTAGTTTGTTAAATGATGCAATATTAAAACGATAAGCTTGTATCAGCCTAAATATTTTAGTATAATGTGATTGGTGAAATGTATGAATAAAGAGCTGGTGATTAATACTTATGAAGATAATATTCTATTGTTTAAAGAACATCTTTTGGGTATACTAGAAAATAATGTTTTAAAGTATGAAAATGAAACAGATTCTTTTTTACTAGACTTAGAAAAAAACATATTTCAAAAAGAAAATATAGACAGTATTCTAAAAATTAGCAATTCTATTGCTACACTTACTTTAAAAGAAATGGGCCAAAGCTTTGACATAGCTTTAAACAAACATAACTTTATCAACCAAAAAAACAAAATAATATTAGAATATCTCTTAGAAAGTCAAGAGAGTCCCATTAAAATAGAAATAGAAATGAGTGATTTAAATGCATAAAATTGATGCCTTAGAAGAAAAAATAAAACAAGCGATGCAAGAAATCGGTTTTGAGGTTGACCAAGTTTTATTAAACCCATCCAATAGACCGGATCTTGGCGATTATCAATATAATGGTGCCATGGCTCTTGGTAAAAAATATCATGATAACCCCATGAATATTGCCGAAAAAATCGTCGAAAAAATTAAACACTTCCCTGAATTTAAAAGTATTAGTACAGCAAATCCTGGATTTATCAACATAACATTAAGTGATGAATTCTTAATTGATTTTGCAAATACTTCATTGCGCAACATCACTTCAAACTACAATTTAGGCATAAACAAAACGATATTCCTAGATTATGGTGGCCCAAATGTTGCAAAAGTCCTTCACGTAGGCCACTTAAGAAGTGCCAATATCGGCCAAGCCTTAAACAATTTATGCGAAATTGTAGGATGCAAGACCATTAGTGATATCCATCTAGGTGACTGGGGTAGACCTATGGGAATGGTAATCTTGGAAATTAAAACTAGATACCCAGATTTAGCTTATTTTAAAGAGGATTACAATGGCGAAGAGGTTGATTTCAACTTAACAAACGATGATTTATTAGAGTTATATCCAACAGCTACAACAAAAGCCAAAGAAGACGAACAAATTATGGAAGAAGCTCGTAAGATCAATTTAGAGCTTCAAAACAAACATAAAGGATATTATGCATTGTGGAAAAAAATCGTCGAAGTAAGTGTAGGCGAGATTAAAAGACTTTATAAAGACTTAAATATTGATTTTGATCTTTGGGAAGGCGAATCAGACAACTTTGAATACATGAACGAATTATTTGATTATTTATATAGTAAAAACATTGTTACCAAAAGTGATGGCGCTGAAGTTATTGATGTAAAAGAAGAAACCGACAAAAAAGAAATGCCACCATTAATACTAATTAAAAGTAATGGAGCAGTATCCTATGAAGCAACAGATCTAGCAGCCATATGGGAACGTATCCACAAATTTAAATTAGATGAAATCTGGTATGTTGTCGATAAACGTCAAGAACTACACTTTAACCAAGTATTCCGCGCATCTTACAAAAGTGGTATAACAAGTGATACCAAATTAATATTCAATGGTTTTGGTACGATGAATGGCCCAGATGGAAAACCATTTAAAACAAGGGACGGAGGCGTAATGCCACTATCCGACTTGCTTGATAATGTAACCCGCGTATGTGAAGCAAGACTAATGGAAGGCATCACCGAAAATAGATATGATATTGCCCGTACGATCGCGGTTGCTGCCATCAAATATGCCGACTTGCTTCCATTTAGAACAACCGACTACAATTTTGATATTGACAAATTCACGGACTTAAATGGCAAAACAGGAACATATCTACTTTATTCTTGTGTAAGAATGAATTCCTTACTTAAAAAAGCAAGTGAAAAAAACTTAGAATATCAAGAAATCAAAGTTTTAAAAACCGAGACAGAAAGAAAAATATTAATAGCGATGTTAGATTTAAAAAGAATAGTGAAAAGAAGTTTTGAAAATTGCTCTTTAAATGAAATTTGTGAATACTTATATAAAATTACCAATCTTTACAACAATTTTTATGCCGAAAACAAGGTTTTAACGGAGGAAAACATAGATACAAAAACATCGTGGTTAGCCTTAACAAAACTCCTTTTCGACAATAATAAACAATTACTTGATATATTAGGTATAAATATTCCTGAAAAAATGTAAATAAACAATTGACAAATACATCATTCCATATTACAATTACTAGGACTTAAGTCACATGAGATGTGTCTGAGTCATATAATGTTTACGAATGAAGGAGATTAGTATGAAACTAAATGATATACCTGAATATGAACTTGAAACCATGAATTATGATGATATAGCTTACATCATATTAAACGAAGAAAAGAAAAAAATGAAAATTAACGAGCTATTTACTCGTGTATGTGTTGCTCTAGAATTACCAGAAAATGTATTCGAAGATAAAATCGCTGATTTCTTTGAATTATTAACGACAGATAAAAGATTTATCATGTTAGAAGATGGATACTGGGATTTAAGAGAATTTCATAATCCAAAAGTAGTTGTAGATGACGAAGATGATGAAGAAGATGAAATTTTAGAAGATGCTGATGAAGAGATGGAATCAAATTTAACAGAAGAAGAAGAAAATGAGGATGACATTTTCTATGATACCGATGTTGATGATGATCTTCCTGATGACGATTTAGAAGATTTAGTCGTAATTGATGTAGATGAAGAAGAAGCAAACAGTTAATGTTTGTTTTTCTCTTTATTTATTGATATAATAGATGAGAAAGGAGCATATTTTATGTTTGAAAGACTAGATGCAATTGAAGCAAAATACAAAGAATTACAAGCTGATTTAACAAATCCAGAAATCATGAGTGATTACAACAAAGTAAAAACACTATCAAAAGAAGCTAGTGATTTAGAAAATACAGTAAAAAAGTATGAGGAATATAAAACCACATTAAAAGAAATAGAAGATGCTAAAATATTAATGAAAGACGATGAATTAAAAGAGATGGCAGCCTTAGAATTAGAATCACTAAAAGAAAAACAAGAAAATATTAAAAAAGAGTTAGAAATACTCTTAGTACCTAAAGATGAATTTGACGGAAAAAACATTATTATGGAAATACGTGGAGCAGCCGGTGGAGACGAAGCCAACATATTCGCTGGTGACTTATATCGTATGTATACTTATTATGCCGAAAAAAATGGCTGGAAAATAGAGGAAATCCATTCGGTAGAAGGAACAAGTGGTGGATATTCTCAAATTGAAGTCATGATTAAAGGTAGTGACGTCTACAAAAAGCTAAAATATGAAAGTGGATCACATCGCGTCCAAAGAGTACCAGTAACAGAAACACAGGGACGCGTTCACACATCTACAGCTACCGTACTTGTTATGCCCGAAGTAGAAACCTCAAACATCGACATAAAAGAAAGTGATATTAAAATGGATGTATATCACTCAAGTGGTGCTGGTGGACAATCGGTTAATACCGCCAATTCAGCCGTAAGACTAACACACATTCCAACCGGAGTCGTTGTAACCTGTCAAACCGAACGTAGTCAACTCCGAAATAGAGATCGCGCTATGGAATTATTAAAAATTAAAATTGGGGATGAAATAAGACAAAAAGAAGAAAATGAACTTGGAGCAGCTAGAAAAAGCAAAATCGGAACAGGGGATCGAAGTGAAAAAATTAGAACCTATAACTATCCTCAAAACCGTGTAACCGACCATCGCATCAATTTCTCAACAATGACTCTAGACCGCGTAATGGACGGGGAATTAGATCCCATTATTGATGCACTTCAAACCGAAGACTTACGTTTAAAACTAGCTGGTGAATCTTTTGAATAAAATTGGTGCAGCAGAATTTAAAGCTCTAAAAGAAAATTATCAAGGAGATCTAAACGAAACATTAGAACTTCTAAAAGAAGATTATCCGATCCAATACTTAATTGGTTTTGTCGACTTTTATGATTGCATGATAAAAGTAAATGAAAATGTCTTAATACCTAGATATGAAACCGAATATCTAGTTGAAAAAGCAATTCAAAGATTAAAAAATAAAAACATCACTTCAGGAATCGATTTGTGTACGGGAAGTGGATGCATTGCCATTGCTCTAAAAAAACATCTAGATATAAACATAGATGCTTGTGACATAAGCAAGGATGCCCTAGAATTAGCCGAAGACAATGCCAAAGAAAATAAAATCGACATCAACTTTTTCCAAAAAGATATTTTAAATGAAGAAATATTTGGAAATTACGACTTTATCATATCCAATCCTCCATATGTAAAAGAAAAGGAATACACATCCCCAGAAACAAAATATGAACCATCCATAGCTTTGTATGCCAAAGATGAAGGATTAGAATTTTACAAAAGAATACTTGATCTATCTAAACAAATACTAAACAAAAAGGGAATAATCATCTTTGAAATTGGATCTACTTTAGGAAATAACATAAAAGAATATGCCAAAAAAATATATCCAAACGCAATAATCACAATAGAACAAGATTATAACAATCTAGATCGCTTTATGTTTATCGAAACATAAAGCTTATTTTTTCTTTCTTTTTCTTTGCACAACCTCTTGTGGACCCCTTTTTATAATATTCATCCAATGAATTAGAGTAGAAGCTCTAAGAACCATTCTTGCTTTTAAAACTAAAGCACGATTATGATTATCTACACTTTCTAAAGCAAACATATAATCATCACCCATAGGATACATAACAAATCTCCCATGAGCTAAAGCATTACGAATATGTTTAAAAATACTTAATACAGTATTCGTATGATTATCATAAACAACAATTCTTTCTAGATCCCTGCATTGATAAAAATCATCACCTAAATGAGCCTGTATACAAGTATCACTCATATTGCTTAACGTATCAACCACAAACAAATTATGATTTAATGTTAAATTAGCCACATGAAATAATTGATCTTTTAAAGCCCCGGTATTCCATATATTATCAGGCCAACCATATTCATTAACACCAATGCTTCGATAACTATAGCTTTCATGCAAAGTATTAATAATATAAAAAGGCAATATTTCTTTCAATATTTCTAACTCCTTTTTATGAAAACCTTTCTCCTGTATCCAAGTAGGATGCTCTGATGCCCTAACCTCACTCATACAAAATCCCCCTTGAGTAACATATTTTATCTAACATATAGATATTTGTCAAGAAAAGCAACAAAAGCAAAATACTTGCAATTATCTAAAAAATGTCTTATAATCATATCAGTAGAGCATTAGGAAACAACATGCCTACTTCAAATCAGAAGAGACATGAATCTCTATTTTGTCTACGACAATATAGAGATTCATGTTTTATTATTTGGCCTATAAAGCCTCATAATAAAATCTAAAATTGCTTTTAGTTTCATAAGTGTCTCCTTTCTACCAAAACCCCCAAAGGAAGTATAATAATAGGAAAAGAAAAACACTTATAGACACTCGTCCTAATGCTCGAATTAATATTATGAAGGATAATGTTTTAAAAAGCAACAAAAACCGTTCGACAAATTCCGACATAAAAATCGACATAGAAAAACCAAGCATTTATCATGCCTGGTTTTCTTATTCAATAAAAGCTAAAACAAAATTAGTAAGCAAATAACTTAAGGCAAAACTAAGAGTTAAAACCAAAAGTTTTGCTTCGATTACTTTCCCACTTTTCATAAACTTTTCCCAATGAATGCCACTTAATATAAAAATGGAAAGTAAAGTAAAGAATACATAGAGATAAATATCAATACTCATAATGTCCTTCCTCATACAATCTTATCGCTTGTACTCTTTTTAAATGTCTTTCCTCACAAGGTGCTTTTGTCGTAATAAAAGTATCGATTATTTCTTTAACTAAATTAAAATCAGTTGTAACTTCACTACCTAGTGCTATTACATTCGCACCATTATGATTCTTACCCTTAAACGCATCATCTACACTTACTGCCCTTACACAACGAATTCCTTTAACTTTATTGGCCGCAATACTCATACCAACACCAGATCCACAAATTAAGATACCTAAGGAGTTTTTTGTATCTCGAACCATTTCTCCAAGTTTAAAAGCAAACTTAGGATAATCATCTGCAGGACTATTTTCCAGTCCAATATCTTCCACATTAAGCTCATTTTCTTTTAAGTATTTAATTACTTTTTCTTTTAATTCTACACCTCTATGATCGCTTCCAATATATATTTTCAAAATATCACCATCCACTTAAATTTTAGCAAAAAACTAAAAAAAAAGAAACAAAATCCATAAAAGTATACTCAAACTTTACTTATAATACGAACTTTTTCTCTAATCTTTACAGAAAGAGCAAATTATTTTATAATATTCTTGGTGATAAATATGTTTACTGATACCCATTGTCATATATACAAAGAATATTATAAAAACTTAGATGAAATTATCAATAATGCAAAAAATAATAAGGTAAATCGGATGATTAACAACGGTTGCAATAGTGCAAGCAATAAAGAAGTCTTAGAATTACTTAAAAAATATGATACTATGTATGGTGCCTTAGGAATTCATCCGGAAAGTGTTGAAACGTACCAAGAGAGTGATATAACATTTATTAAAAATAACTTAGAAAATGATCGAATAATTGCAATTGGTGAAATCGGCCTAGACTACCATTACACGAAAGAAAATAAGGAAGAACAAAAAAAATTATTAGAAGTGCAACTATCTATAGCTGAAAAACACAATTTACCAGTCATTATTCATTCAAGAGAAGCTACCGAAGACACAATAAACATACTTAAAAAATACAACCTAAAAGGTGTCATTCACTCTTTTAGCGGCTCATATGAAACAGCTCAGATCTATATCAAAATGGGATATTTACTCGGAATTAATGGGGTAATCACATTTAAAAACTCAAAACTAAAAGAGGTGATTAAAAAAATACCTTTAAAGAACATTATCCTGGAAACCGATAGCCCCTATCTTACTCCCGAGCCATATCGAGGTAAGAGAAATGAACCGGCAAGAATACTTGATATAGCAAAGTTTATATGCGAATTAAAAGGGGTTAGTTTAGAAGAGCTAGCAAGAATTACCAACGAGAATATTAAGCGAATTTTTGACATTTAAGTCGTTTTATGATATGATTAATTTACCAATGAGGTGATTTGATGTTGAGTAAAAGTAAATTTTACTTAAATTATATAACCAAAGTAGGTATTATCTTAGTATGTTTATTTGGACTAAAAGCATCTTCATCAAAAATAGAGACTTATAGTACCAATGAAAACATTAATAAAAGCATAGATTTATCTACAATGGCCATTTATATTAATAAAGAAGAAGAAGCAAGAGCTAACGAAGAAGCCTTACAAACTTATCTTTGGGGCTCACTTGACAGTTATACCGGTGATTTAACCGGATATGGTGCTGATTGTGCTTTATGTACTGGACGTCTTGCCTGTACAGGATTAGATGTAAGAGATGGTACAGATACTTACCTAGATAATACCTATGGTGAAGTAAACATTGTAGCATCCAGCAAAAACTTACCATGTGGGACAATTATTCGCTTTGAAAGTGAACGTATTAGTGATGAACCAATAATTGCCATTGTTCTTGACCGTGGGGTTCTAGGTAATGATATAGATCTTTTAACTCCAAGTGAAGAATATGCTTATAACTATGTAGGTAGATCCACAATTACTTATGATGTATTAAGATTTGGATGGGAAAAATAACCCATCCTTTATAGATTGGATTGATTTTAATGGAAATAAAAGCAAAAAAGAGTTTAGGTCAAAACTTTTTACAAGATGAAACCGTCTTAAAAAATATCGCCGATTCAATTAAAACAAATGAATCGGATTTAATCATCGAAATAGGCCCAGGTACTGGTGCATTAACCAAATATTTAAAAGAAAAAGGAAGCTTTCTGATTTGCTATGAAATTGATACAAGACTAAAGGACACACAAAAAAAATATGAAGACAATAAAACGAAAATCATCTTTCAAGATTTCTTAGAATCAGATATTACAAAAGACAGCAGCACATTTTCTTACGAAAATATTTATATTATTGCCAACATTCCCTATTATATTACGACACCAATAATCAAACATGTAATTAAGTTAAATAAACTAAAAAGCATGACGCTTTTAGTCCAAGATGAAGTAGCTAAAAGACTTACTGCCACACCAGGAACAAAAGAATATGGCTCTCTAACAGTTTATTTAAACTACTACTTTGAAATAAATTATTTATTTAAAGTAAGTAAATATGCCTTTTATCCTGTACCCAAAGTAGAAAGTGCCGTCGTAAACTTTAACCGCAAAAAAGAATGCTTAGAAGTGAAAAATGAAAGTATATTTTTTAAGCTAATAAATGATTCTTTTAGAATGAAGCGAAAAACATTAAAAAATAACTTAAAAGAATATGATTGGAACAAAATAAAGGAAATTTTAGAAAAACACAATTTAACCGAAAATATTCGTGCTGAAGAACTAAGCCTAGAAGTATTTGTCGAATTAGCAAATACCCTTGCTTAGTTTTTTTATGTCTAAAATTTAAATTTTAACATATATTTTAATGGTGAATCTTATGAAATTAAAACGGGGAGATTTAGTAACAAGAAAAAGTTATAATCATGACACTGTTTTCAAAATAACCAATATCAAAAACGATATTTATTACTTAAAAGGGGTGGAAGTAAGGCTCTATGCTGATAGTCCTGAAAGTGACTTAGTAAAATTTCTAGAAAAAGACACACTAGATTTAACAGAAGAAATAAAAACCCCTGAAATACCTGAAGACAGAGGCGATTATTTTTATTTACCAGCCAAGATATTACATATTGATGGAGATAAAGACTATTTAGAAAAATGTATTAAATTTTATAAAAAAAAAGGCGTTCTCGCCATTGGCAGAAAAATAAACGAAAGTCACGTCTATGAGAGCCTACTACCTCTATTAAAAGAATTTAAACCAGATATTGTAGTCATAACAGGTCATGATGCTTATTACCGCAAAAAAGGCTCTACGGAAGATTTAAAAAATTATAAAAACTCTGCTAATTTCATCAAAGCTGTAAAAGTAGCCAGAAATTACGAATTTTCTCATGAAAAACTAGTGATTATCGCTGGAGCTTGTCAAAGTAATTATGAAGAACTAATTAAAGCTGGAGCAAACTTTGCATCCAGTCCTAAAAGAATCAACATTCATGCTCTAGATCCAGCAATAATCGCAACGACTCTTGCTTTAACAGAAAGAAGTAAAGAAATTAATTTGTTAAACTTACTTAGTAAAACAAAATATGGTCACAATGGAATGGGTGGCTTAAAATGTAATGGACTCATGTATGTAGGATACCCTAGATAAGGAGGTTTACTTGAATACAAACAATATCAAAGAAGAAATAAGCAAAAATATAAACAGAAATGTCGAAATAAAAGTATACGGTATGCGGGGAAAAACAAGCGAATATAAAGGACGTATTCACGCTGTTTATCCCAATTTATTTACCATAATTAATAATAATCAAGAGAAAAGTTTTACTTACCGAGACATCATAACTGGCGATATTAAAATAAAATATATGTAAAACACTTGAAAGTTGGAAGATTTTGCTATAAAATATAGATAAGTTGAAAAACTTAGGAGGGAAAGATATTTATGCAGATTACATCAGTAAACGTTCGCAAGATCGAAAAAGAAGGCTCAAGAATGAAAGGTATAGCATCTGTGCTATTAGATGATTCTTTTGCCGTACATGACATCAGAATAATTGAAGGAGACAATGGCTTATTTATTGCTATGCCTAGTAGAAAAACGGCTACTGGTGGATATAGAGATATAGCTCATCCAATTAATCCAGATGTACGTAAGATGTTTGAAGATGCTATCATAAAAGCATATAATGAAGCTGAATAAGACTTGGGATTACCAAGTTTTTTTCATATTTCCATAATACTCACATAAACTTAAGTAAAGGATGGTATTATGGAAAATAAAG
>CALVHK010000019.1 GCA_944327405.1 uncultured Bacilli bacterium
CATTGACTTACCGCAAATTGTCCTACTGTTACAGTAGTATCCATTTTATATCATCTCTCTTTCTTCGTAAAAGTCCAATTCAAAAGAATATTCATACACATTTTTATCGTCTGTTCCTAATGAAATAGGCTCAGAATAAATCATTTGTGTAAATATTCTTTTATTTTTAATAAAAAATGACCTCTCGTTAAAGAAGTCATATATTTGTCGTGCCATGATTTCGGCATCGTTTTGATTTTTAGTATATCTTAATAAAATAGTAATCGGCTTAATATTGGTAGATTTATTTTTTAATCCGCCAATAGTTCCAACATAAGCTAAATTTCTATTAGAGTTGTAAAAGCATATTGCTTTTTCTTGGTTATTATCAATTTTTCCTATGCTAATCAAATCAGTCCATTTGAAGTTATCTTTGAAATAATCTTTATATTGTTTTAAAGTCATAATTTTCCTTTCATTATTCTAGCAAACGTTTTTTGTGCTAAGTTCTTTTTACTACCATTGATATATGGCTCAAACCATTCTCCACCAGCATTCGGATTCTTATCCTTCTTAAAGTTATACTCTGGATGAAAATACAATCTTCTAGCATATGGCGTATCTGATACAATAGATACTTTGCCACTATTCTTTTTCGAATCATCAACAAAAGTACTTCTGTTTTGAAGTTCGCCAGTATCAAATGGCATCGTTTTACTTCGCTGCACGTCACTTTTTAACGCATCAGCTGTTTCAACCAATGCTTGATTTGCTAATTTTTGAATATATGATATATTTTTGTGGTTAAGTTTAACTTTAACATTCATTTTATTTCAAACTCCGTATGATGTACCGTTCCATTAGGGTTTCTGGGTCTATATCCAGCATGTATCTCATAACTACATCCATTTATAGTTATAACACCATCACTAACAGTTTTTAATGATGGTGCTATATCTCCTTTAATGATAACTTTGCCAAGTAAAGTAATTTTTTTACCTTCCGCATCAATAACCCTTTGTGCTTTTTCACTAAAAATACATTTTCCGCTTGTTTCTAGCGATTTTTTGGGTGCCCCATCTTCCGTGACACCTTCCTCGTTTAAAACAAGCGAATAATCTGTATTTAATAGCCAATCAGGAAAAGGTAATACCTTAATATCTCGAGCCATTACCTTATTTTCCCATCTAAGCCTGTCTTATGAATATAATCATAAGCTATTTCACTCATACTTAACTTTTGAGCTTTTGTCTTATTGTTATTCGAATCATCAACACTCACAGATATATCCAAAACACTATACGATGAAATATCTCTGTTATTTTCATCATTATAGCCATTTTGAAATATATATTCTGCCTGATAACAAATAGCTTTACTTATTTTTTCTTTTTGAAATTCTGTTAGATTATCAAAACCTATTGCTACTATTCTATTGTAAGTTATACTATCAATCTTTTCTTGAGCTAATTCCAAGTATTTTTCAATTTCTTCATCAGGTATGTTCTTACTGCCAAAAGTGTTTGAATAATACTCTTTATTAACATAAAGTGTCATAAAATCCACCTCCTAAGAAGTGGATTTTTCTTCCACTTCTTTATCATTTTTGGTTTCTTTTTTAGTAGTTTTTTCCTTAACTACTTCATAATCAGGATTATTCTTGTATTTATTCACATAATAATGTAAATTTTCTTCAATTATTTTTCCTGTTCTTTTATTCTTGAACTTCATCGTTCTCACCCTCAGGTTCTTTAGTCGTTTTTTCTTTTCCTTTAGGTTCTTTAGTCGTTTTTTCTTTTGGGAATACTAAACCAATAGTTCTCATCTAAATCCCTCCTTAAGCTTTATGAGATAAATAAATTCCAGCTACTTTATTTTCGTAAGCATCTACTAAACCATATTTTCTGTAAGTGAAAACCCAGTCATCGCCATTTTGGTTTACTTCAGGGCTAAATACTCTTGGAACAATATGTTTGTTGTATTTTAATACAGCTGGTTTATGAACGATTAAGAAATTAATGTCTTTACCAGTTGATGCTTTAACAAATCCACCCACAGTTTCATCGGCACCACTTGAGCCACTGTTATCTGTCTTACCATCGTATAAATCAATTGCAGTGTAAAACCGTGATTGAGGAACTCTTACAACTTGACTAAATGAAGCTAAAACTTCTTTAGACTTATAGCTGTCAACAGCTTGAATCATATTGTAAAGTGTTGGTGTAATGAATAAAATTCTGTCTTCATAAGGAACTTGGTCTTCATCCATTTTGGTTTGAGCTGTAACTAGCGCACTTAATACTGCGTTACCGTCTGAATATGTAACACCTGCTGTTACTTTAGAAATACCTGCAATGTTACATAATGTGGCAAACGTAAAAGCGTCTCCTTCTGGAGCTACCTTTGTTCTAATAAATTCACTTGCTAATTTCCCAAAGGCTAAACCAGCCGTTTCTTCATTATCAGCCCAATCAACACTAAATTTTCTACCTCTGTCATAATTAAATTTTACAGTTTCATTCGTTAATGTTACATCGCCACTTGTGTAACCACCGTTTCGAGAATAATCTCCTAAGCCGTCCATACTAAGCTTCGGAATTATAATTTCATTCGCATTCGCCCCTTCTCTAGCTAATGATGAATCACTATCTAGCACGGAACTCAATGCTGCTTGTGCGTATACTTCGTCAAGCAAAGTAACGTATTTTTTAAACGTTGTAATCGCATTTGCCATCTTTAATCATCTCCCTTTCATTTTTGGCAAATAAAAATGAGATTTATTTCAATCCCATTATTTTTCGCATTTCGGACATTTCGTCTTTTTTTTCTTCCTTTCCATCATCGCCAATTTTAAAACCTTTTTTGTCTTCTTCAGTTTTGCTAATCAACTCCGGAAAATCTTTTAATAGCTCTTCAATCTCATCCTCTAATTTAGATTGGTCTAAAGAGCCATCTTCATTAAGAATGTTCTTCTTATCTACTAGTCTTACCGCTCTAGTTACTTTCTCATCCTTAACATTTTTTCTCAATAAAGCATTTTCGATTTTGGCATTAATGGCTTCTAATGTAGCTTTTTCAGCTCTTTTAATAGCCTCTTGTGTCTTTTCATCAACACTTTTAGCTTTTTCTTCCTCTTCTCTTGCTTTTGCAAGAATAGATTTAGCTTTTTCTACATCATCGATGCCTAGATCTTTTAATTGCTTTGCTAAAGCCTTCTGCTCGTTTTTTAAACTAATGTCGTTCAATTCCTTATCGGTATATTTCTTTTCTTCAGCCTTAGTTTCTTTTTCCTCGCTAGCTTTAGTTTCTTTTGAAGTATCATCTACTTCTTGATTTGTATTATTTGCGTTGCTTTCTTCCCCACTATCTGCAAATAATTGAATGTCTAGTGGCATAAGAACTTTTTGTTCCATGTTTTTTCTCTCCTTTTTCTATGTTGGATAAGGTCATCCACACTCCGTGTATTGCACGGTCACAAAGTACTTTATTGCACGAAAAAGCCGATATTTCTATCGGCTTAAATATGCTTTATAAGCACTATAGAATAGATAACTAAGTCTTTACCCTTCCCGTTCGGCACGCCTAACTTTTTCAGCCTACTCAGATGTAGCGTTTTTTGTTATCTATTCTACACTACCTATAAAGTAGTGTTATATCGTAACTTCAACTTCAATATCTGTTGAATGGTACATTCCATCGCAATTTTGCAAAAAAATACGATGGAAATTAATGTCTGTGATTTTTGTTTCAGTTTCTTTTTCAAATTGTGTTACTAGACTTAAAATCATTTCTTCTAATTTCATTTTCTTGCTTTTAATATCTTCTACTGTCATATTATTTTTTCCCTTTTTTATTTAACACATTAATTATTTCTCGATTTTCTAATCGTGTTTTTTCAAGCTCTTTCCAAATAGACGATAATACGCACATATTAAAAAATAAGATTATACATAGAATTACTCCAATTATTATCATTTTTCTTTAACTCCTTTGTTCTTGTTATTTTGAATAATTATTTCCTCTTTTTCCCATCTATCCTTAAGTTTTCTAGGGGGGGGCATTTCTTTGCCAGTCTTTTTCTTATAGTTATCTCTTATTTCTTTTTGCTTTTTAGTTAGTTTTATCATTGAATAACCTCCAAAATCATTCTATCCTCGCTGACATTAACAACTTTATATTTTAAATTTCTTGCCAACAACAGTTCTGCTTCAAATTCATAAGCACTATTATTACCTATGTATAAACATTTTGTCTTTTTAGGGACTTTTATTTCTAACATTATAGCATTTTCTTTATCTTCTGCAAAGGTTTTAGCGATATTTTCGTTTAACGAAGTACTTGTATACATTTCTAAATTAAATTCGTCACCGACTTTTAAACTTTCATAATATTTTTTATATGTACCTCTGTATGTTGTGATGTTGTCTTTCAATTCATATTTTGACATACAGCTATCGATTTTAGAAACTATATCATTACCGTATCTATACTCTGGGTATTTACCATTAAGATAGTCATTGACATCTTGATATGCCCCCAAAGAATACTCGTCTATTGCACTTTTTTCTAAATCTGTGAATTTTTGATATGCCAAATCGCTACTCTTTTGATATTCTCTTATTTGCTTCTCAGATAATTTTTCATATTTTTTTACGTTTTCTAAATCTCTTTTTTCGTTTTTCCATTGCTTTTCCTTGTTGCTATAATATCTAACATTAGATGCATCAATTGAGCCTGTCTTTAATCTATCATACCGCTTTATGTTTCTTTCAATATAATTAATTCTCTGATTAATATAATCCATATCAGTTTGATACTCTTCTTCCGTTCCGTTTTCTATTTCTTCCAACTCAGGATAGTAGGTTGTAAGCCCATGTCGGCAATTTGGATGTAAGAAGCCTTGCTTCATTGCTGTACTTAAAAGCATATAATTGCCATCTTTTGAAGTACCTCCGCTATAAACATCATCAATAAATATTCTACCTTCCCATTTTTGGCATATAGGACACGCTCCGCCATGAGAAGTGGCTTGCACCAAAGTTCTACCTATTGACTTCCTAAAATCACCTTCACCCATTAATTGAGCTCTTAGATTAGCCGTCCTTACTGCCATTTGAGAATAACTGGCAACATTTACACGTCTGCCATCAGAATATTCTATTGAATTTAAGCCTCTGCTAAGGAAATCCTTATTAGACTCATCTATGGCTAATTTAGTTAGTTGCAATTCCGTTAATTCTTTAGTAGCCATCTTAGCTGCTTGCTGCTCGGTAAACACACCATTGCCAACAAAAAAAGCACTCTTGTGAATAACTTGACGATATTGATCGTTAGCCATTCTCAAGACTGCTGTATTAGCCGTTTTCAAGTCATTATTTACCGACTTTATTAATGCATTAATCTTTTTATCGTTTGTTCGAAAAAAACTTCTATTCATGATTTTATCTGGTTTTAGATCTTGTTTTAACTCTTTATTATATTGTTTTATGGCATTAATAGAACCTTGCCTTAATTCTTCTTGCAATTGTTTCGATATTTCCTCAGATAAATTATTGGTATATTCGCCAATAATATCTTGATTTTCTCTTTGATACCTCTTGAGTTCTTTTAACTTTTCAGCTTGCCATTGAGTGTATTTAAAGCCTGTCTTAGCCTCTTCATCAAGATGCCTTTGATAATTTCTCTTCATAGAAGAAATGATTTCCATTTCCATCTTTTCGTAAAGTTGTTTAATCTTGTAATCATTCATAGGCTATTCACCTGACTGTTCTGTATTATTTGTTCCCTCTTCTTCCATATCAGCATTATTCTCTATCAAATCAATGTCTTGAGCTATGGCTGGTTCTTCCATTTCTACGATACCATTTTCGTTCTTAATTCTTTTTACTTCTTCTAATTTCCACTTTTCATCTTTGGTATCGCCATACAGTTCATCAATACTAGCTTCAATACTCATGATTCCACTTGTTTTAGCTTTACCAACAGTTTCGATTTGAGCTTCGAAGCTAGGGTTTGCATAGCCTCCAAAGGTAACAGTCGCTTCAGTGTCTGTAATAGTTTTTCCATTCATTGTATCATATACTTTAAATGTAATATCTACTATATCTTGAATAGTTTTAGTAAGAACTTCTATGATTTGATTTCTTTTATACAATGTAGTCTTTTCTTTTTCTCTAGTAGCTTCGGCATTATCTATTTTCTTTGTATCAATACCAAGTGTACTAGGGCTAATTAGTCCAGTTAAGCATTGGTCTAGTGATGTAATGTATGTACTCAATAAAGCTTCATGTTGAATTTGCCCTTGAGTTGTTTCTATTTTGCTTTTTGCGTCTTCAGACATGGTCTCTTCTATTGCAATATAATCGTTATCAAAATCGCTTCCACGGAGTAATAACCCTGTTTTAGGGTCTCTAGGCAAAAGAGATTCGGGTATATATGTTTTTATTTGGCTTTTTCTTAAAGCAAGCATCCATTGAGACCATACCTCATCAAAGGCATCAAAGTTATCTAACTTACCATCAAAGAGTGATTTACCGCGGCCAGGATACTTCTTTGATTTTTTAAACATCAAAGGTAATGCCATCATGAATTTATTATTGTTTACTATTGGCTTATATTTTTGAGCTAATTCAGGATAATCTTCAATGTTTAACTCAACTCCCTCTTTGTTTACTAGCTTATAAGTGATTCCATTTTTATCGTATCGTTCTAAAAGGGTGTATTTTTGCTTATTTATAAACTTTTTTGTTTTAAATATAACAGCAACTAATCTTCCTCTTTCATATTCGAATTCCACACGAGAACCATCATAAAACTCAATTATAGGATATTGGCTTATATCTGTATCAATAGACCACTTAAAGGCACCATCTCCTATAGCAAGTGCCCCCACAACACTGTCGCGAGTTAAACTTTTAAAATCATTTTCTTTTGCAATACTATTCCATTCATCTTGCCTTTTTTTGGGTTTTACATCATTTAGGTCATCTGTTGAAATATCCGCTAATGTATCTACAATCATAGATGGTAAACCGGTATGTATTTTTCTGATATTCATACCTGCAGTTGGTCTACTTCCCCAAAAGTGAGCATTTCCTAACTTATCGTCTAATTGTTCGTATAATTGCTCTAATTCATTTGCATCACCGCGATACCAAATGTTATTGATAAAAGCTTGTCCCTCAAAATTTGTTAGCTGTTCTATATCTATTTGCAGCGAATCTGGATTTTTTATTTCTAACCAATTTCTTAACATATTCTTAATCACTCCCATGCTATTCTTCCTCCTCTGCATCTTTAATCATTATCTTTATCAAATCCCAATTACCAATCAATTTCTTAAATGGTAACCAAGCATATTGGCATCCTTGAATTGAGTGGTCGTGTCCATCTTCAAGTTGCCCTTCTTCATCATAACTATAAGTATTACACTCATTTATATAATCTTTGCAAGTTTCTACAATTAAAAAATCATTGGTTTTTAGCCAAGATTGTTCTAATTGTACTCTTGTTAGATTCTTTGTTTTTTTCCATGCCCCTGTGAATATGTAAATACACCCGGTCTTGCGTTTATATTTATTTGCCTCAGCAATCGTTCCAGCATCCGCACTATCTATGAATATGTATCTTGCAAATCCCCATTTTGTTTTGCATTTTTCAGCAAATGCTACCAACTTGGGTATAACATCGCTAGGAGCAAATGGAACTTCTCTATCTTTATTGTTGTGAGTTTCTTC
The DNA here is from genome assembly GCA_944327405.1 of uncultured Bacilli bacterium. GTDB lineage: Bacteria > Bacillota_I > Bacilli_A > RF39 > UBA660 > Caccenecus. The sequence goes on from CALVHK010000019.1 coordinate 7,716, forward strand.
TTCTAACAAAATACATTTTCTATCGTCGGTTATCCCGATAAATTCGAACGTTAATTTATCATGTGTTTTTTTAGAATAAGATGTATCACAACCAATCGCGAATCTGATAAATTTTCTTTTTTTCTTAGGTGTTCCTTCTTGCCAATCTGCAAACATGGCCTGTTTTTCTGTAATGATATCCTTAGGTTCTATATTAAATACCAATCCTGTGGCTTTACCTCTTAACCCTAATATTTTATTTTTATACAATTTAGTACCTACCGGTACAGATTCGATTATTTGTTTTTTCTTTTCCTCTGTTAAACTAGCATTGTTGTCAAATGTAAAATACCACCATGTCCAATCAGCTATTTGTGGCAAGTCTAACATTCTTAACAATTCGCTAGGTGCATCATTTTTATATTTTTCAATTGGTCTAGCATGGTTTACATATTGTGTATAGCATTCTTTATTTGGATCATCTGGATTCAGAGTACACAATTTGTAATCTGCTCTCATGAAAGCTTCGCGTACAAAGTCCATATCTGCAATGTTAAACTCGTCTATGAATAATCCATAACATTGACCACCTAATGCTTTTTTCCAACGCTTTTTATTGTCATATCCTAAAACATAAATAATCTTATTTCCATTAGGCGTATGAAATATTATGTGAGGAAGGCTTATCTTACCAGCTCCATTAGGCTTGTACTCTATGCACCCACCATTCTCATAATCACCGAATATTTCTAATAATCCCATATCAGAATTGATTATGTTTTTTTCAATTGTCCCCAGGTCTAATCCCGCTATAATGCTTGGTTTAGTACCATTGTAATTCATTATCTTAAACACGAACTTTGGAATACCAACGGTTGTTTTACCTGCAAAGGTTGTACCTTCTAAGAATTCCGCGCTTGCATCATATTCTAGAAAATCTATATATTTTTCGCTTAAAGGAAATACTTCTGTATTCATTACTTATTCTTTAATTGTTTGCTTATAGATTCTAGAACTTTAGTTGCTTGAGGATTTTCTATATTAATGTTTTCGGTTGGTTTCTGGCCTAATGTGTCCCTGATTACTTCATATGCTTTTACATTACCTTTTTTAGCTTTCTTTATTAAGGCATTAGTAATATCGATAGCAAAGTTACCTGTCTTGGTCGGAGTTTCCAGCGCTTCTTCTAACAGCTCTTTTAATAGTCTTTTCTCACGCCTTACTTCTCCAGATTTTATTCCGCCATTTTTCCCTTTTTCTCTCGCTTCACTCTTGGTTTTTACTGGCTTTAAATTATTTTCATTTGCCATAATTCTCACCTTGTATAACACTCATAATTTTCTCACTCTCCTCAAGTACTGTTCTTTCATCAACAAATTTCCTTTCTTGTTGCGATCCGAGCAATGTTCTCGTTCGAACTGCTCGAGTATATCTCGGATTCTTAATAGATTCTCTCTATCCAAATATCCTTTCGCGTTCTCGTCGATCATTTCACTGGTTATTGCTAAGAACATGTCGTAGTCCTTCGCTTCGATTAAGTGTAGGTATTCGTGACTTGTCGGTTGATTTAGTATAGCTCCATTCCACCACAAGTAGCCTTCGCCTAATCCCATACTCTTGCAATTCCTGCGAGGCACGATAAGATGATGAAAGCTTAGAGTATTCTTATTTGTAACCGGATACGACATGAAGTCATAACCTAACTTCATAATCTTGTAATACTCTATCATTTCTTTTGTTATTTCTCTCATAATACCTCGCTCAGACAATTTTTATGTTTTTTGTCTATATCTTTTAAATATCAGAAAATTTGTCACTAATAAACACTGTACTGATTGATATATGTAAGAATTGAACTTACTGCAAGAGTTGTTGTTACTCTTTTAATACCTCTGACTATCGCTTTCTATCAAATAACTGATTACTCGCAGACCGTAGGAAATAACCTAAGCCAAATTAGGAAATATATCAATCAGTATACTATCTATTAATACCAAAAAATTTTTGATTTTTCTTCCGGTATCCATAAAATAGTGGAATCATTTTCTTATTTGAAAGTACAAGTCGGAATAAAATGAATAAAAGACTTATTGTTTTAGTCATTAGTTAAAGGAGCGTTCTTGTACTCTCAAATAAAAAAAGATACAAATTAATGTATCTCTAATCAGTAAAGGAGCTAGATAGGAGTCATAACCTCCACACTAGCATAAAAAGATATTGGGTTATGAAATATTTTATATTTATTTCATTATACCAATTATATAATAAATAAAAGTATATGTCCATACCGCCAAAAAGGCTAGCAAAAGGACATTTTATTTTAACAAGGCTCTTAATAGCCAAAGTAAAAGTTTGGTGTGCCATTGCACTATTAATTGCTGTATGAGCCTTTATTATTTGTAGGAGCTAAACAAAGCCATTTTATAGGAATCGAACCTATTCATTTTCCTTACATTGAAATGAGCCACCAAAATAGTATTTTTTGCAGTAATGGCTTTTTTGAATTTAAATATTAAACAAGACACATAATTGTTATTTGGTTGGAATTGAACCAACATTAATAGATCCCTAAATCTATCGCTTTACCTCTTAAGCAACGAGTTTTTTGCTGTAAGTGTCTTTAATTCATGGATAAGTTTAACAAGAGGCTTAATTAAAATCCCAATTTAATTAAATTAATTTGCTGTTTGCCTCTTTCGATATTTTAATTATATCAAATTTATCCCTTGTAATCAATATCTTTCTTGTATTTTTCTATGATTCTATTGATGTATTCATCCATGTCCATAACACCAGGTAATAGCAATAATGCTTGTAAATCATACCCTGACATATAGATGTTTCCATATTCATCATATTCTGGTGTCGTACGATTTCGATCGTTGAAATTCCACCATATTATTTTAGTTTGAGCTCCGGCATCTTTAAATATTTTCATTGTTTCTTCTTTTGATTGACAAGAGCCATAATCAAACTCCATATCAGACATAACAATTAAATAATCAGGAAATTTTTTCAATCCTTTTAAAATGTTCATTACAGCACCAAAATCTGTATTAGAACAATCACCCGTATACATAGATTGATATTGTCCTTTTAACGTCTTACCTCTTATTGTCATCAATTTAGGATATGAACTAAACGAAATTACTTGATTAGGTGCGTAAGTAGAATGCGTAGCAAGTGCATGAGCGATACTTGTTGCTTTAGAACATAAGCTATTTGAATTATATAATCCACCCATTGAACCAGATGTATCTAAAACACAAATACAATTCAATGATAACCCACTTGTTTCTTGCTCTACAATTTTTTTACCAATAATATCTGCTACTTCTTCTATATTATCAGATTTCTTTACAGTTTTATAAGCATCATGAACATTAGCTGTAGAAATGTTTACTTTAGCTTTATTTTCCTTTACTGCAATAATATATTCGCTAAATCTCTCTTTTAAATCGCTTCTAGTTGAAAATGTATGCAAATATTTTGTCATAGCAAGTGAAGGCACTTGTTCAAAATTAATTGTTTCAACAAGAGGATGATCGTACTTATTTTCTTTAAATACCTCATCAAGCGGAGTTCCATCTTCTTTTAATTTGGCATATGAAAGTTTGTATTCTACTGTTGAATCTGTTTTGATTAATGCCCGATACTCTTTTTCAGAAATTCCCCACATCTTACACAACGCTTTAGCGATCCTTTTATCTTTACCAGTTAAACGTGGCATCCATTTTTTTGCTAGTTCATTGTCAGCTATTAATTCAGATTTTAATTTAGCTAAGTTCTCACTAGTAGGAATATGCCATAAATCGTCAAACCTTCCTGCAGTAATAATATTATCTGTACTTACTCCCGCTTGTTTCATTAATTCCCTACCCAAATCACGTCTGCCTTGGCCAAATCTAGGATCACGCATATACATGGAAAATAATTTTTCTTTTTCACTATTCCCAATTTTTACTTGATTCAAGTTCTTTTGAAAGAAATCAGCCATAAATAATAAATCAATTAAATTATTACCTGTACTATTATATGACTTATCTCCATTCTCAGTTAATTTTTCTGCAAATATTTTTTCCAATTCATTCATTTTTTCTACCTTCTTTCTAATATCCTAATTCATCTATTGAATTGTTTGGAAATAATAATGTTTTTATCTCATTAATAAGTCGATTCTTATTTCTTGTGATTGTTTTTTCATCACAACTAAAGTAATTAGCTATTTCTTCTCTAGTTTTGTTTTTATAATATTTCAACTCTATAATTTCAAAATATTTATCATCTTTAAAGTTATTTAAAATATTATTAATTTTATTGATATAACTATTATTTAAAATATTAGCTTGCAATAGATTATTTATCTTATTATCAAGCATATCTTGTTTGTCTAGTATCAAACCACCTTCGTGAATAGCAGTAATAGATTTAGATTTTTCTGGCATTCCGTGTTCTTTAATATATCTAATCTCATTCTTATTTGTATTAATGGCTTGCTTTATTTTTGGTACTAAATATAGTGCTTGTTCTGTCAGTTTAAAACTGCTTTTAACTTCGTGTATTAGGTTTTTTCGCTTTAATTCATCTAAAACTATAATCACTATATCTCTTTCACTCATTACACTTTCCATTCTTTATACCTCCACAATTATATCCTTATAATCAACATGATTCATAATTAATAGTGCTCTAATTGTTCTTAAATCACTTACTTTGATTTTTTTATGTATCTTGAGAACACTCTTACAATAAGTAATATCATACTTATTTATTAATTTTAATATTTCAAAATCATCTTTTAATTTATCCACTAGTATCACACTTTCTTAATAAAATAAACTTTTAAACATTCTTTCTACTTGTTTTTTTGGATCCTGCATATCTTTATTAAATTCATCAACTTCTTTGCGTATTTTTTTATCAATAGCGCCTTCAACAATACCTTTCACTATTTCTACATACTCATCATATTCTTCTTCATTAATAATCTTTTTGTTAATAAACAATTGAATTAATGCATCAAGATTTATAGCCAGCTCTTTAATTGCTTGTATGTATGTGTCGTTTTGATATGATTCTTTTGCTCTTTCAAATGTCATCTTTTCCATTCTTTCACACTCCTATTTTTTCTTTTAGTTCTTCTTCAGTATAAATTCTGTTATGATATTCGCTATTTCTAACCTTTTTGTCTTCCTTGCAAATACTTGCAAGAAATATCTTTCTGTTATTGATTCCACTTAGCATTTTATTGATACCTTTTTCGTATTCATTAAAGACCGCTAAATTATTTTTGTATTCTCTACGATCATTTAGTACTTTCTTGAGTTCTTTACAAAAACGGTAGCAATTCTTACTGTTTAGTGTCATATCTTCTAATTTGTGATACAAGTCAGATAGTTTATAATCATAACTCTGTAAATTACTAGATATATTATCTTTAAAGCTATCTAACTCATCTAGCAATTTACTTACTTCTATTATTTTATCTTTTACATTAATCTTAATCATCTGCTTTCAATTTATTTAATGCATCTATTACTTCGTTGAGCTTATTACATACCGCTTCTGACAAATCTATTCCAACATGATCGTCGTAACTAATCTTTTCTATTTTCTTATCTTCTTCTATTATTTCTACTTCGGCATTTAAATAGTTAAACAAATTAAAATATTCATATAATGGTATATCATCTGCCGTATAACTATTTCCATTATAAGTAAATACTTCACTACAACATCCTACTTTTATTTGCTTAGGCATTTCTTCATTCCTTGCCCTCATATTTAATAAATCAATTATCTTTATTTTCATAATCCTACCTACTTTCTAAAATCAACTAATCCAAATTTTTTGTTTGTGTTCCCAAAAAGGAATGGTATTTCAAATTCCTTACCGTCTTTTATAGCAACTTCCCACAAATAGTGTGCATCAATTATTAAAAGTGCATGAATACTGTATCTAATCATGTTATCATCAATTATATCGTAGTTATCGTGCCCACAATCATCTGCTAAATAACAATGTCCCCTTTCGTCGTATTTTTTCAAATTAGAATAGTTAAAGCTATGATAATCACACACCTCTTCTAAAGTTTTGCTAACATGATATACTACATCAGTATTAAAGCAACATCTTTCGTGATAAATCTCTATTGCTATCCAATCATTCATATTTAATCACTCACTTCCTCTACTAAATTTATTATTTCAGCCGGTATATGGTCTAACTCCAATTGATTAGT
>CALVHK010000020.1 GCA_944327405.1 uncultured Bacilli bacterium
CCAACAACGAGCCAATTAACCATAAACTGCCAAGGTCGTGACATTGAAATTGATGCCGTAAGACTAATTAATGAAGATATCAATTCAATTATTAATGATGCCAAAATAAAAACGAACCTAAAAGAAAGTATTGCATCTATTATGTTTAGCAACATGGAAATTAACAAGAAGCGTATTGAGATTAGAAAGCTAAAAAGAAAAGGCTTAAAAGATGTTTTTGTGCGAATGTTTATAAAACTACTTGAATATGTCTCTGAAATTTAGTAAAATAGGGTAAATACGTGGAAAAAAAGAGTAGTAGTAACAAGTCTTTTATAGAAAGTTCGTGGTTGATGGAAACGAATAAGAGGAGTTATGAACTTGCTTTTTGGAGTATATGGGCTCATCCCCTTATCGATTGAAAGCGAAAAATAAAGGTGGTACCGTGCATAGTTTGCACCCTTTGGGTTCCATCTTTTTATTTTAAGGAGGTATTTTATGAATGAATATTTATTATCACTAATTATCTTTATTGTTTTATTTATTATTGTATTCTTGGTAGATTACTACCTGATTAACAAGAAAAAATTAGACTTAATTAAAAACAAAGGAGTAACCAAAAAGGGTCGGAAAAAGAAAATAAAAAGCATTGGTGAAGTCGACTACATGACAGCAAAATTTAAACTAGATAGCAAAAAAATAAACTTAGATAGTGCCATTGTTGTAATATCACTAATTAATGCTTTTATCATATCCATTGTATCGGCAATAATTATGCTAGTAAATGCCGCAATCATGTGGCAAATGATTATTGCTTTTGCTCTCCTCTTTGGATTAATTTATTCATTATATGAAATCTATGGTAGACATTTAAAAAAGAAAGAAGGATCAAAATGAATTTTAATGAAATAGAAAAAAAATGGCGTAAGTATTGGGAAGATAATGAGACTTTTAAAACAGATATATGGGATTTTAGCAAACCAAAATTTTATGCTTTAGACATGTTTCCATATCCATCAGGCCAAGGCTTACATGTGGGCCATCCCGAAGGATATACAGCAACAGACATCGTATCTAGAATGAAGCGGATGCAAGGATATAATGTGCTTCATCCCATCGGCTTTGATGCTTTTGGCCTTCCAGCCGAGCAATATGCAATTAACACCGGTAATCATCCCGAAGGATTTACTTTAAAAAATATTGCTACATTTACCGAACAATTAAAAAAACTAGGATTCTCTTTTGATTGGGACCGAACTGTTTCCACCTGTGAAGCTAGCTATTACAAATGGACGCAATGGATATTCAGTGAATTATATAAGGATGGTTACGTAAAACTAATAGAAATGCCTGTAAATTGGTGTCCTGAACTCGGAACAGTACTAGCTAATGACGAAGTAATCAATGGTGTAAGTGAACGTGGGGGATACCCAGTTATCCGTAAAAATATGAAACAATGGGTAATTGATATTCCTAAATATGCCGAAAAATTACTAGAGGGCCTTGATACCATTGATTGGCCACAGTCAACCAAAGAAATCCAAAGAAACTGGATTGGTAAATCGGTTGGTGCCCATGTTATATTTAAAGTAAACGATTTTGAATTCACGGTATTCACAACCAGATGTGATACACTTTTTGGAGCAACCTACTGTGTTTTATCTCCAGAGCATGATTTAGTAGATAAGATAACTACTAAAGAATATAAAGATCAAGTTAAAGCCTACAAAGAAGAATGTGCTAAAAAATCAGATTTAGAAAGAACCGAATTAAACAAAGAAAAAACCGGCGTATTTACGGGGGCATATGCGATTAATCCTGTAAATAATAAAAAAATTCCTATTTGGATATCTGACTATGTATTAGCAAGTTATGGTACTGGTGCTATTATGGCTGTACCAGCTCATGATGAAAGAGACTATGAATTTGCACGTAAATTTGGTTTAGAAATTATTCCTGTCATTGAAGGTGGAAACGTGGAAAATGAGGCATATACCGGTGACGGCATCCATATTAATTCTGATTTCTTAAATGGGTTAAATAAAGAAGATGCGATTAACAAAATGATTAGCTGGCTAGAAGAAAAAGGCCTCGGTCAAAAGAAAGTAAATTATCGTTTAAGAGAATGGATTTTTGCTCGTCAAAGATATTGGGGAGAACCAATTCCTATCATCCATTTAGAAGATGGAAAAGACATACTAGAAACAAATCTACCATTAATTTTACCGGAATTACAAGACTATAGCCCATCCAAGGATGGTGCATCCCCACTTGAAAAAGCAAGTGATTGGGTAAATGTCGAAGTAGATGGTAAAAAAGGCAAAAGAGAAACTTCTACTATGCCAGGATCTGCTGGATCTAGTTGGTATTTCTTAAGATATATTGATCCCCACAATGATAAAGAACTAGCTGATAAAAGATTAATCGAACACTGGATGCCTGTCGATTTATATATAGGTGGTCCAGAACATGCAGTAGGTCATTTACTATATTCTCGTATGTGGAATCGTTACTTATATGAAAAAGGTATCGTCTCTGTTGCTGAACCATTCCAAAAACTATTCCACCAAGGAATGATTCTCGGATCAAATAACGAGAAAATGAGTAAATCTAGAGGAAATGTAGTGAACCCTGATGATATAATTAATGAATATGGCGCTGATACTCTAAGATTATACGAAATGTTTATGGGGCCACTAGAAATGAGTAAACCATGGAGTGAAGAAGGTGTCATGGGAGCCCATCGTTTCATTGAAAGAGTATACCGTTTGTATCAAGAAAAAGAGATCAAAGACGAAGAAAACAAAAATCTCGAAAAAATATATCATCAAACAGTGAAGAAAGTAACAAACGATTATGAAACGCTAAACTTTAATACCGCTATTAGCCAATTAATGATTTTTGTGAATGCTATCTATAAAGAAGAAGTATTTCCTCGTTTATATGCCGAGTCTTTACTAAAATTATTAAATCCGATTATACCTTTCATAACTGAAGAATTATGGAGTAATTTAGGCCACGACAAGACAATTGCATATGAATCATGGCCTATATATGATGAAGCAAAAACCATTGATGAAGAAATTACGATTGGGGTACAAGTAAATGGAAAATTACGTGGAGAAATCACTATTTCCAAAGATAATACCGAAGAAGAAATAAAATCGATTGCTTTAAAGAATGAAAATGTATCAAAACATTTAGAGGGAAAAGAAATAGTAAAAGTAATTGTTATAAAAGGCAAAATTGTAAATATTGTCGTAAAATAAGTCTTTGGACTTATTTTTTTTGACAAAAAACCTAAAAAGTGCTAGAATACATTTCATTCAGGTGGTTAAAATGGTTAATAAAATGATTCGAAACACAATAATAGAAATAGCAATTATTATAGCGCTTGTAGGTCTATCTATTCCAGTATGGAAGAATTTTAATGAAAATATTAATACAACTATAGCGTATTTACAAGAGAAAAACACATCTTTAGAGCTAACTTATAAAAGCACCCAAGAATATGATAGTGTAGTTGTAAATAACGCGCATTCAAGTGAAGCAGAGTATCAAGTATTATTAGTTACAAGCGAGGACTGTGATAATAACACAATCACGATTAATGGCAAAACTTACAAATTAAATACGTTTTTTAAGAAACAAAAAGGAAATTTATATGAATATGCTATAGCAACAGACAAAATAGTATCTACTAGAAGAGGATATAAAATAGTTTTAAATGTAAATAATGATGTAAACTATTACTATAAATTAGCAGAATTAACAGAAATTTAAAAAAGTAGTAAATTTGTCTTGTATTTTATCCCATATTTATGGTATTATTAAAATATGGTGATAGTATATGAAGATAAAGGATATTATCAAAAAGCAAACAACAATTATTGCAATAGCGGTAATACTAGTAACTATTGCAGTAATAGGTATTAGTTACGCATTATTTTTTCAAGTAAATACCAATACAGTAAATCAAGAAATAACCGCCGGAACTTTAACATTAACTGTATCATTTACACCTAGTGAAGGAGAAAAAATTGAACCCATTACTACAGCAGAAGGATTAACATCTGAACCTATAAACTATACTGTTAATAATGGAGGTAACTTACCAGCAAATTATATTTTATACATTGGAGGTACAAGTGAAAATACCATTCCTTTAAGCAGCATAAAATACTCCATTGATGGGACAAGCTCAGCAGTAGTAACCTCTGGTGCAAGTATAACTGGTGATGATGGACTTACCTACTATCAATTCGATTCAAGTTCATTAACCGCAGGAGGAACAAGCGAACAAAAACAATTGCGTGTTTGGGTAGATGAAGATTTAGTATCAGACGAAATCAATAATGGTAATCTAAATTTACAATTATATATTGTTAGTGAAGTAAATGAAACTAGCTCATAACGAGCTATTTTTTTTGAAAAAAATTAAAATTTGCAGTTTTAACTAAATTATACTTAAAAAGCATACAGTTTTATTATATTTCACTTATCAAACATACTAATTTGTCTAGCCAATTATACATATTTTGCTATTTGACTTTTTATTTAATATAGTTTATGATTAATGCATAGAAAAGAGGCGAACATATGTATAAGAGTAAAGAAGAAAATGTAGAGGTATATTTTATCTGCTACAAAAAAGAAGAAATGGAGTTAGTAGAAAGTTATTATGATGAGGTATTAGACGTTCATTGTTGGTATTTTAATGCCTATTTAGCGTACCAATACTGGTTAAAAAAATTTAGAGGACTAAATATTGGTGAACTCTCAAAACAACTTTTAGTCGTTGCGGCAAGTCGTTATTTACTATACAAGATTGAAAATGAAGAATATGAAAGTGAATCTCAAAAGAAAAAATATATGAAAGACTTAGCTAAAATTCAAAAACAACTAGAAATTATTATAAATGATGATAATATTTTGACAAAATTATAAAGTTTATAAGAAAAAATAAATAGAATGTGGTAAAATAAAGGTAGGTGAAGAATATGTTAAATATTTATGAAGTATTAGATAAGAAGATAACAAGCACAAACGAGATTAAAAAAGGAAGTTGGATTGATTTAGTAAATCCAACTCCTGAAGAAATTAATAAAGTAATAGAAAATACAAATATTGACAAAGAGATTTTAGTAAAGCTATTAGACGAAGAAGAGCTACCAAGAATCGAGGTTAGAAAAGAAGAAACAATTATCATATTAGATACACCATATATGCCTGATAATAATTATAAACATAAATATAAAACAAATCCCTTAGGAATTATTATTAGTGAAAAAGGATATTTAATTACCGTTTCTTTAAAAGAACAACCATTCCTAGATTATTTTAAAAACAGCGAAATCCCAAGTTTGAAGACAAAAGGAAAAACAAACTTTATTTTACAAATATTTATAATGGTTGCAGGAATTTATCAAAGAGAACTATCAAGTATTAATGAGTACATTGATAGCAAAGAAGAAAGATTATTAAAATCGACAAATAATAAAGAATTAGTAAATCTATTAAATGTTGAAAAAACTTTGGTTTACTTTATAACTTCTCTAAAAGCGAATGAAATAGCTTTAGAAAAAATTGCTAAAGGTTCAATAATAGCGATTGGCAAAGAAGATGAAGAACTATTAGAAGATGCTTTAATTGAAACAAAGCAAGCAGTTGAAATGGCTACCATTTATCGAGAAATACTATCTAGTATGACCGATACTTATGCTACCATAATTTCAAATAATTTAAATGATGTAATGAAATTTTTAACAAGCATCACAATAATTGTTTCTATTCCCACTATGATAGCATCTTTTATAGGAATGAATGTGCCATTAGGTAATATAGGTGACTCCCCATTTAGTTTTATTTTAATAATAATTATTTCCGTATTATTATCTCTTCTAATAGCCTTTATTCTAAAAAGAAAGAATATGCTATAATCTTCTAAAAGAAAAAATGACTAATTTCTTTTTAAGTCATTTTGCTGTAAATTACTATTAATAAATTCCGAAACTTCTACTAAAGAAGGAAAAATAGTATCATATAAACAGTGAACTCCTGGGCTTATTTCAGCATAATAAACTGGACTTAGCCCAAAAGTATCATGATAGTTCTTTAACTGTAGAAAAATTTTTTCTTGCCCCTTAACAGGAACCAATTTATCTTCTACTCCTTGAATGCAAAAAATAGGAATATTTAAAGCAAAAAGATTCTCATAAAAGAATTGTCTAATATATGCAATCTCTTCATAGGTTTTAATACCTTCTACAGCCTTTCCCATGCGAAACTGTTTACCAGCATAAATAATTTGGGCTTTCTTTTCTGCAAATTCATTATCGGGATGTAAAAAAGTTGAACCAAAAGTAAAGAGTGGAGAAAATAAAGTTAATGATTTAACTTTATCGGGATTTTGAGTAGCATACAAACTGGATACTAATCCACCCATACATGTTCCGACCAAATGGATATTAGCATAATGATTTTGATATATCATACTTTGAACTATTTCTCTTAAATCATCCTTCATTTCTAAAAATGACAAATCTTTGATGATTGGATGCTTGATTAAACTTTTAAGTTCATGATTGGTTATAAATGATAATTTGTCTGTATTGTTAGACTTTAAACATTCAAATATTAAAGAAATAGTTTGATCGCTCATACTAGCATCTATTTTTCTAATTTCTTCTTTCATTCGTACTTCATCTATGTTTTTGCCACTTCGTCCATGATTTCTTTGATCGATAAGCAAAATTGCCGCATCTTTTTTTAGCAAATCACTTAAATATTCATAATTTCCCAGCTTATTATAATAAGACTTTATAGTTCCAGAAGAGCTTTTAGTAACTTCCCTAACACCATGCTCCGTTCTGTCATATCCACCACTATGAAGCATGATAATTAAATCAGGTGAGTTAATATTTCCCATTAAAGTTCCTTTAATAAGCAGATTATCACGCATTCTAAATTCGATATTGTCCTGCATAAATGTCACCTAGACTTATCTTAACACAAATAAATTAAGAATAAAAGAAAAATATGGTGCATAATAAAGATATGGATGTGAAATTATGAAAAAGATTTTTTTATGTTTTATAAGTCTACTTTTATTAACAGCATGTTCACTTAATTTAACAGAAAAAGAAGAAAGTGAAGAACATATTTCATGGGTAGAAGAACAACTTGAAAATATGACTCTAGAAGAAAAAATTGGGCAAATGTTAATCGTATCGGATTATAGCACGGAAGTAGATGAAGAACTTTTAAATAAGTTAAATGAGGTAAAGCCAGGTGGCTTCATTCTATTTAGTGAAAACTTTGAAAGTTATACTCAAGCATCAAAGCTAATCGCTGATATTTACAGTACTAGTGAAATACCTATGTTTATATCTATCGATCAAGAAGGAGGAAGAGTACAAAGAATAAAAAGTTTGAGTGATACAGAAGTCAGCATTATTCCCTCTATGTACCAGTTAGGACTTACGAATGACTCTGGACTTGCTTATGAAGTAGGACGTGTTGTCGGTGAAGAGCTAAGAGTATTTAACATCAATATGAATTTTGCACCAGTACTAGATATTTATTCCAATCCTGAAAACACAGTAATTGGTGATCGCTCTTTTGGCTCTACCTCTCTTTTAGTATCAAAAATGGCCTTATCCTTTAGTGAAGGCCTTGAAAGTACAGGAGTTATTTCTGTTTATAAACACTTTCCCGGTCATGGGGATACTTTTGAAGATTCTCACGATGAGTTACCAGTAATTAGCAAAACAAAAGAAGAGCTAATGAATTTAGAGTTAAAGCCTTTTACAGAAGCGATAAACAATGGTGCTGATGTTATTATGGTAGGGCATTTAGCAGCACCAGCCATTACCAATGATTATACGCCAGCGTCCTTATCCAAAGAAATAATTACTGATCTTTTAAAAAAAGAGTTAGGATTTGATGGACTTGTTATAACTGATGCTCTAAACATGAATGCCTTAACAAATGAATACACAGAAGAAGAAATATACATAGAAGCGATAAATGCTGGAGTAGATATTTTGCTAATGCCAGATTTTGATACCGATACAATTGTCATAATTGAAAATGCTGTTTTAAATGGAGAAATTACCGAAGAAGAAATAAATGATTCTGTAGAAAAAATACTAGAATTAAAATATGAAAAGTTATTTACTGAAAATAACTATACAAAAGAATATTTGGGAAGTGAAGAACACAAGAATGTAATTTCTAGAATAACTACCGAATAAAAAGTGCCTTTATAAACGAACATCCTATCTTTGGAATGATTTTAAATAGAAACTCTAAGTTGAGAACTGCAACATCCTTACCTTACCACTTGTATATAGATGAAAAAACCTTTAATTTAAGGGTCTTTTTTGTGTTTGAAATTTGTAATTATAATAGATTGTGACGGATTTGTGACGAAATGATACAAGATAAAGCCATTTTAATAGTCATAAACTACTTTTACAAACATAAAATTTTAACAGTAAAACTATTTTACACTAATTGACAAAGATAAAACTATAGTGTAAAATAATAAATGCAAGTGGAAGAGCAGTATTATTTCACTTGCATATGGGGCTTTAGCCAAGTGGTAAGGCATGGGACTGCAACTCCCCGAGCACCGGTTCAAATCCGGTAGGCCCCTCCAATAAAGTGTATTAAAGCCTAGGAATTACCTAGGTTTTCGTTTTTAGAAAACGTGGCATTTTTTCTCTACAGCTAACAAATAGCTAACACATTTTAAATGTGACCTTTAAGCTAATAATCTAGGAAATCCTAGATTTTTTCTTTTGGATAAAGAATAGAATGTATAACTTACCATTTTTCTTTCATAATAAAAATGGAGGTTATTATGAATAAAGATGAATATCAAAAATTAGTAAAAAAGTACGAACCAAAAGAAAACAAATTTCAAAATGTAATTTATGCTTTTTTAATTGGTGGGTTAGTTGGCTTTATCGCGGAAGGAATTATCGTCTTGTTAATGAATTTTTTTGATTTATCAAGATTAGACGCTGGTGCTTGGACATGTTTAATTATAATTTTTACAGCATCTCTTTTTACTGCTTTAGGTTTCTTTGATAACTGGATGACTAAATCAAAAGCTGGACTTTTAATACCAACAACAGGATTTGCCCATTCTGTAACAAGTAGTGCTCTAGACTATAAGAAAGAAGGCTTAATCACCGGATTAGGATCTAATTTCTTCAAATTAGCAGGTAGTGTAATATTATATGGAATATTATCAGCCTTCATATTAGTGATTGTGAGAGTGATTATTGGTGGCTAGCAAGAAATTTAACAATGTTTATATCAAAGATAATTTTTCTATAGTAGGTCCTCTAGAAAGAGATGGATTACTAAAAACATATGATTTAGTAATGGAAGATTATTATTATGGGGAAAGTACTTTCGAACAAGCAGAGATTAAAATGCAAAAAATAGTACTAAATAATCTATTAAATAAAACAAGATTACCCGAAAATAAAGTTGATATATTAATTGGTGGTGATCTAATTAATCAAATATCAATATCTAGTTATAATGCTAGTAAATTTAATATTCCCTACTTAGGAATATACAGTGCTTGTGCCACTTATGCTGAGGAATTAATCATTGCCTCATCCATCATTAGTGGCAAATTAGCCAAAAATATTGTAGCAATTACTAGTTCTCATAACTTAAATGCCGAGCGACAATTTCGTTATCCCGTTGAATATGGTGCCGTCAAAAAACATACGACAACATTTACTACAACCGCTGCAGTATCAACACTAATAACTAGTGAAGCAACCAACATTAAAATTGAAAGTGCAACCATTGGAAAAGCCATAGATATGGGCCTAACAGATACAAACAATATGGGTGCCGTAATGGCTCCAGCTGCTGCTGACACTCTAAATACCCATTTAACTGAAATGAAAAGAAGCATCAATTATTATGATTTAGTATTAACAGGGGATTTAGGCCTAGTTGGTAGGGAAATATTCTTAGAAATGTTAAATAAAGAATACAATATTAATTTAAAAAAATACATGGATGCTGGTTGTGAGATCTATACCAATTCCCAAGAGACATATGCCGGAGCGAGTGGCCCCGTAGCCCTTCCACTTGTTTTATTTGACAAAGTATTATCTAGCAAAAGATACAAAAAGATATTAATTATTGCTACTGGTTCTCTTCAATCCGTCCAGTTAGCCAACCAAAAATTAGGTATACCAGGCATAGCACATGCCATTAGTTTGGAGGTATTATAATGACTTTTATTTGGGCCTTTTTAATCGCTGGCACCTTTTGTGCCATAGGACAAATGATACTAGATAACACGAAATTAACACCCGGTCATGTTACATCTTTATTCACCGTTTTAGGAAGTATTCTAGCTTTCTTCGGAATATATGATAAACTAATTGACCTAGCCGGTGGAGGAGCAACCTCTATCATTTCCAATTTTGGTTACATGCTTTATACAGCAGCCTTAGAAGGATATGAAAATATGGGAATATTGGGTGTTTTTAGTGAAATGTTAACAAAATCTAGTACTGCCATCGTTGGATCGATCATTTTTGCCGCTATATTTGCATTAATTTTTAAGCCTAAGGACTAAATAGTCCTTTTTATTTTGGAGATTTTTTGGTATAATTTTAAATAGTAAGAAGGGATTGTTATGGCTAAGAAAAAATATAAAAATTTTAAAGTAGAACAAGATGAATTAAAACCAATGGCAATTGGTGCTTTTGAATCACGTAAAAAAACAAGCATTGGTACATTCATTATCCTGACAATATTTGTTTTAGTAGTCATTTTTCTACCCCAGTTAAGTGAAATAGTAAATGAATATTTAAATCCACCTGTAAATCCACCTGTAAATCCTGTTACTCCAGAAGAACCAGTAACTCCAGATGATCCGGATGATGATAATAATGAAGATGAAACTTTTTATGAATATACTTCTGATTTAAGAATAGAAAGAGAAGAGCTTGTTGTTAGTAACATAAACATCGATGCGACAACTGCTACCTTGAGCTACAGTGTTACCAATAATACTACTTCTTATCAAGATATGGAAGAATTAAATTATTATATTGAAATATATAATGCTGACAGGACCCTTTTAGAGAGAGTAAAACTCGTATCACCTGGACTTCTAGCCGGAGGAGCATTTGAAAATTACACCCGAGTGATTGATGCTACTACTGCTAGTACCGCTGGATATTTAGTATTAGTTCAAAAAACAACCGATGATTATCCTGAAGTAACACTAGAAACAAATGCAGCAGGAAATGCTTCCCTGGTATGTAGTAATAATCATGAAACAGTTACCTATGAGTTTAATAACAATGCTTTAAGATCAGTAACCAGTGTAATCGAATATTTAACCACTGATGCTAATTATACGGAAATGTATACAAATTATCAAACTCTAGCTGACACATACAATACAACCGCCGGAATAACATCCACATTCATTAATAGTACACTTGGCTTTAATATTACCACCATCGTTGATTTAGAAGATGCCAATCGAACATTCATTTTCAATGCTGATACATTCGAGTTAGATACCGAACCAAAAGTGGTAAGTTTTGAAATGGAAGCATTAGGTTTCGACTGTAATTAGGGACGTGATAAAATGGAATATCAATTTACAATTAATGATTTTGAAGGTCCTTTAGACCTTCTTTTACATCTCGTGAAAACTTCTCAGATGAATATATATGACATTGACATCAAAGTCATTATAGAAGAGTATTTAAAATTTATTGAAATGGAAAAAGAACGAAGCATTGATATAGCAAGCTCTTATTTAGTGATGGCATCAGAACTAATTCACCTAAAAAGTAAGATGTTAGTAAATGACCGGGAATTAGAAGAAGCCTCGGAAGATGAATTTACAATTACTTCAGAAGAAGATTTAAAACAAAAAATCATTGAATATGAAAAGTACAAGAAAATTAGTGAAAATTTAATCGAACTTGAAAATAAAAGAAATAATTTTTATACCAAAAGCCCCATGAATTTAGATGAATTCATTGATAAAGGCGCCATTAATTTTGGTAATGTCAGTTTAAATGATCTCGTAATGGCCTTAAAAAAATTTAAGGAACGTGAAATCTATAACAAACCTTTAAATACTCGTATTACGAAAAAAGAATATAGTATTGAGCGCAGAATAGAAGACATCAGGAAAATATTAAAAGTAAGAGATAAAATAGAGTTTTTAGACTTATTTAATGAGCCGCATAAAGACTTTATCATTGTAACTTTTTTATCTATTTTAACAATGAGTAAAAATGATGAAATAGCTTTAACCCAAGAAGATAACTTTAAACCTATTTTAATTGAAAGGAGGCATATCCATGAATAAGCTAGGAATATTAGAAGGAATTTTATTTGTCGTTGGCGATGAAGGAATCAATTTAAAAAACTTATGTGAAATAATGAATATTGATATGGAAGAAGCAAAGGACTTACTCTTAAAATTAAAAGAGTCTTATGAAAGTGATGAAAGAGGAATTAGAATCAGCTATCTTGGCGATGCCTTTAAACTAACTACCAAAGAGATTCATAAAGAATACTATCAAAAATTAGTAGAAAATCCCGAAGCTAATACACTTAGTCCATCCAGTTTAGAAGTACTAGCAATTATCGCTTATAATCAACCAATTACAAGAGTAGAAATAGATACCATGAGAGGAGTAAATAGTGCCCATATTATTAGAAGATTAGTTGCTAAAGGACTGATTAAAGAAGCTGGTAAATCCAAGATGCCAGGTAGACCCAATTTATATCGAACAACAAGAGAGTTTTTAGATTGTTTTGGACTCGCTAGTTTAAATGAACTACCGGAACTAGAGGAATCAGTTTCTCCGGAAGATTCTGAAAGTGAACTATTTACATCTATTTATAAAGAGGATGAAAATGAAATGGGAATTTAATAGAGAATTAACCAAAGAACAATTTTCGAAATACGAAGATTTAACGCTTAGCTACGTTTTGTTTGAAAGTGAAGAAATAACAAATGTAAATATTCATTTTGAAACATTTAGAGAAGTCCTTTTTAAAAAATGTAAATTTAAAAACGTTACGTTTGATAACACTTTCTTAGGCAAAGTAAAGTTTTTAAACTGTGAATTTAGTAATGTTACTTGGAATGAATGTAATTTAAATAATGTATCTTTTGATAATTGCAAATTAATAAATATATCTATTTTTGCATCTACTTTAAGCAATACAGACGTTTTGGAAAGCTTACTAGAATATTCCAAAATAGAAAACACCAAGATAGATAACTCATTATTCGATGATGTAAAACTAATGGAAAACATTCATAGACACAACAAGTATGAATATATTAAATTTGATAAATGTCAATTTATTTGTGATAATTTTATTGATACAAACTTTAAAGAATGCAACTTGAAAACAAGTCACTTTGAAAACGTCAAAATAAATTTAGATGAACTAATTACTTCGACTTTATCTATGTTAAGTTTACTGGAAATAGTAAGTTCTAAAGGAATAATAATTGAAGA
>CALVHK010000021.1 GCA_944327405.1 uncultured Bacilli bacterium
GGAGCTGCAAGACCATACCATACAGGCTTGCAGGATGCTTACCTAGTATATGAAATTGTTGTGGAAGGTGGCATTACGAGGTATCTTGCTTTATTTAAAGATAAAACCAATGAAGTCGTAGGAAACGTTCGTAGTGCTAGACATTATTATATTGATTATGTTCTTGAAAATGATGCTTACTACGTTCACTGGGGATGGAGCCCACAAGCGCAAAGTGATATATCTAGTTTAGATATTGATAATTTAAATGGCCTAACTTATGGTTCGCCCTATTTCTTTAGACAAAATATTAGTGGTGTAAGCACGGAACATCGAGCATTCACCAATTTAAGTGAGTTAGCTAATTTAGTGAATCGTCTTGGCTATCGTACTGAGACGAACAAGGATTTATTGCTAAACTACAGTGCAACATCCGTTACTTTACCTGATGATGCGACTGATGCTACAGAAATTGATGTAAAATACTCAAGCAGTTCGACAACGAATTACGTATATGATAGTGAAGCTAAAGTATATAAGCAATATGTGAATGATAAAGAACATACAGATTATGAAACAAAAGAACAATACACAGTAAAAAATATCATCATCTACCAAGTTGGAAATACAACTATTGCCGGTGATGATAAAGGCCGTCAAGACTTAGATAACATCGGTAGTGGAGAAGGATACTTTATAACGGAAGGGAAATTTATACCTATTACTTGGGAAAAAGATTCAAGATCTAGTCAAACCGTTTACCGTTATGAAAACGGTGATGAAATAACCGTAAATGATGGAAATACATGGATACATATTGTTCCCAAAAGTGGAAATATAAGTATTTCCTAAAGCTTATGCATAAAATAAAATTAGGAGGTTCTAATGAATACATTAATTGATTTTCTCTTAAACAATTATATTTGGTTTTTAGTAATTTCGCTAATTTTAATTTTTGCTTTGATTGGTTACTTAGTGGATGCAACAACAAATAAAGAAAAAGACAAAAAGAAAGTAACGCCAATCGTACCAATAAAAGAAGAAAAAAAGGTTAAAGTTCATCCATCGGTAGCAGTATACACCAATGATGAATTTGATGACCCTTTAATCAAGGATAAAAATGCTTAACGGCATTTTTTTAAGCTAAATAAAAAGTTTTAACTAAGCTCTTTAAGTGCATTAAAATGCTTTCCATTTGATTATACCAAGCTTCTAAATAATTTAAATAAAGTGGATTAGTAAAAAAGAATTTTGCATCATAAACAAAATCTCTAAAGTCTTCCATCCATGATATAATAATAGCAAGATCATATTCTTGTTCTTCATCCAAAAAGTAATAAATCTGACAAGCTTGATCTAATATAAAAAGATCAGTCTGTAACAGCATAGCATCATAAACCAATTTTTTAGGATAATTAGTTAAAACATCTAAAAGATTAGTATAATAAAAAATATAATCAGGCTTTTCCATACATTTTTTTTGATAGTTAAGACAAATATCTAATAAAGATGCTTTTACATCAAGATCAAAAACAGAATATATATTTTTCATAAAAAATCTCCCAAATCTCGATAATATTATATCGAAACACTTTTTCTCTGTAAATAGCTTTTTATTTTATTTACTTTTTAAAGGGAATTAGTTATAATATTAAACGGAGGTAATGAATATGGAACTAAAAGGTTCAAGAACAGAAGCTAACTTAATGGCTGCCTTTGCTGGTGAATCACAAGCAAGAAATAAATATACTTACTATGCATCACAAGCAAAGAAAGATGGATACGAACAAATCGCAGCTATATTTGAAGAAACTGCTAATAACGAAAAAGAACATGCAAAAATGTGGTTCAAAGAATTACATGGAGGTAAAATTCCGGATACTTTAACAAATTTACATGATGCTGCTGAAGGTGAAAACTATGAATGGACAGAAATGTATAAAGAATTCGCTGAAGTAGCTCGTGAAGAAGGATTTGACCGTATAGCTAATCTTTTCGAAGGTGTAGCAGCTATAGAAAAACATCACGAAGAAAGATACTTAAAATTAGTTGGTAACATTGATGACCATCTAGTATTTGAACGTGGTGAAGAAGTAGTATGGATTTGCCGTAACTGTGGACATATTTATGTTGGTAAGGAAGCTCCAAAAGTATGCCCAGTATGTGCTCATCCTCAAAGTTTTATGGAACTTAAAGCAGAGAACTATTAATGGTTCTCTTTTTTTGGCAATTGTGTTAAAATAAAAAATAAGAAGAGGGTGAGGTTATGAATCAAGATATCCTAAACTTAGCACTAGCTTCCTTACCAAGAGAATTATTACAAGATTTCATATTCCAAAATATTTGTGAGGCAATTCCCTTAAATTTTAAAACTTGTAAAAAAATAGAAATCAGAAAGCACATCTATGATATATATAGACAAATTGATTCTAAAATTAGCAACTATTTTAGTGGGTCAAAAACAAAAGATAAAATACTAGATATCATGTTTAGTTATCAAGATTTCTTATTGTTTCTGAGTATAGAAAAGAAAAATGATAATTATATTTTAAAACTCAAGAAAACAAACGGAAAACATATAACCCTTTTAACATTTTTAAAAACGAAAGAAGAGATCAAAGTAACAACTGTAACTCAAACATTATCAGTTGGTCTAATTAGAGATTATCAAATTAGTATTTATTACTACGACTTAAATTATAAACGAATAAAAAAAGATGTGGCACACCAAGAAGAACTAAAAGAGTTTGGCAAGCATTTTTATCTAGATCCCGCATTAGCGCCTTATTTTTATTCTAACTTTAAAAAATATCTAGTACCCCTAAATAAAATGCGACTATTAAGTGAAATGGAGTTAGATGATGCCACAAGACCAATATATGAATATTACACATTTACAGAGCCAATGAGTCGATCAGAATTTCTAGATATGTTATGTAATTGTAATGATGGTAAATTAGATTTAGAGAAACTAAAAGCAGAATTACATAATAATATAGAAGGTGAAACACTTGTTATATCAAATTGCTTCTTTGAACTTTTACTAAAGTACGTTAGTGGTTATACTGCAGGAGTAATTAGTACAAAAGGAATCATTTTATCAAAAGAAAAAGAAGACTTTACAATGCATCATATTACCATATCAAATGATTTAATAAGATTTGATAATGAACTATTAACCAAAGAACAAGCATTAGACGTATTCCATCTAAGTCCTAAAAATGAAGAAAATGCGTCTTTACAAGCCTTCTTTAATATTAGTAAAATGAGATAAAAGGTCTTGTATTTATCATAAAAATATTATATACTAAAAATGTAGAGCATTAGGAAACGACGTGCCTACTTTTTGTGGAAATAGACATGGACGTCTACGTTGTTAATTACAATGATGACCGTCGATGTCTTATTATTTGGTTTAAAAAACCGCATAATAGAAGAAAAAATTGCTTTCATCTTCATAAGGCTCCTTCCTAGTCAACCTAACCCCCTAAGGAAGTAAGCAACAGTAGGAAAAGAAAAACACTTATAGACATCCGTCCTAATGCTCGAGTTAATATTATGAAGGATAATGCTTTAAAAATCAAGAAAAAGCGTTCGACAAATTCCGACAGGAAATTCGACATAGAAAAAAGCCCAATTACTTCAAGCTTTTGGGCCCGTTAATTTTTCCAAGTAAATAATCAGCACTTACATGATATTTGAGACAGATCGTATAAAGAAAAGGAGTAGCAATTAAATTACGTCCTTTCTCATTAAAGGCGATAGAAGAAAATGTTGTATTTAAAATACTAGCAAGTTTAACTTGAGTAAGTTTATGTTCTTTCCGAAACTCTTTTAATCTTTTACCAGCTTCAATTTTGTCTACATCACGAACATCAGCATATTGCAAAACATCAGTTAATCCAAGTAAATAATCAATAGAAACATCAAAATAATTACTAAGAGTAACAAGATGTTTGATAGGGATAATGCTAGTTTGCAATTCGTAATCTTTATAAGTGCTTCTGTTTATCTTTAATATATCTGCTAAATCTTTTTGGGTTAATTCTTTACTCAACCTAAGTTCCAATAGCCTATCGTTATAATTCATAAAATTCACCGTTTATATTTTCTCATTAAAATGGATTTAAAAGTTTTAATGGCGAAAATTGTGTTATTTTCCTTGACTTTTTGTCTAGCTCTATATATAATTTATGTATAAGCTAGAAAACTATACATAGCATAGCTTATAATTTTCAATGATTAAATGAAGCATAGCTTCACAGAAGGGAAAAGAGTTATGAATTTTGAGGTATTAAAGAAAGATAATTTAAAAAAGTACATTATTATAGGAGTAGCAGTGGTATTGATCATAGCAGCATGCATTCTAACATTTACAAGAGCGAAATATCGTGTAACAAGCAGTGTTCCTCTAATTAATGGAACCGTAAATTATTCCATACCTGATTTAACGATAGTAACTATTTATGTAGATGGCGAGGAAGTAGAAGCTTTAGATGAAAGTGAAACTTACACCCTAGATACTACCCAAAGTACCTGTACTTACAAAGATGGGACAACAATAGAAAATTTAACATTAAACTATGATAGTGATACAAAAGCTTTTAGTATTACACCATTTACAACAAAAGGGACAGAATGTACCTTATATTTTAATAGTGCTCCAGCAATAACTAGTGCATCTCTAGCTTATAATGCAACGACAGTAAATAACACATCAAATCCAAACTTAACAGTCGATGCGGAATATGAAAGTATTACCTATTCCATAACTTCAGGAAGTAGTTATGCAAGTATTAATAGCGAAACAGGAGTAGTAACGGGTAGAGCAAATGGAACAGCGATAGTTCAAGCGTCAATCACAGACAAAAGAGGAAACAATATTATAGCAACAAGTCCAGTCCAAATAGGAAGTGTAAATAATACAAATAGGTATGTTTGGAATAGATATGGCACTTCAGTGTCTGTGACTAAATCAAGCACTCCTACAACTGTTCGCAGCTCTTATGGTTCAAGTTCAAGCACTCTTTCTGCTACTTATTATACATATTCGGTATCAAATGGAGAAATAATCACAACTCCAACAAATATAACTCTTAGAATAGGAGATGAATATTACTTACCAGAAGGAGCAATCGTTAGTTTCTCTCAAGGTACTTATGTTTCGGATGGCACTTCGTCTCAGCTTGGAGTAGAAGTTATGCCATTATGGAGTAATCCTTATGTTGTAGCAGCCTATAGTGTTTATAGTGTTACAGGTACTTCGATCGTAAAGGGAAGCAAAAATGCGACAGTATCAAGTTCATCCAATTCAGCTTATCCAACAGACGCTATATCTGGATCATATTGGTACACTTATCAAGGAAGTGACATCATTGATCCCAATAGTGTAACACTTTCTTTATCAGGATCAAACGTTACTGCAACAGTTAATGCACGTTCCAATACCTATGGTGGCTCTATAAGCTATCAATACCAGTACAGTATAGATGGAGGATCATCTTGGACTACAGCAGCTACTACTAGTAGCACATCTTACAACATATCAATACCATCTAATGCGAAATCCATGATTGTAAGAGTAAGGGCCCAAGATAATTACGGATTTACAAGTAGCACTTACATTTATAGTAATGGTATTTCGATTATATAACTTGCAATTTCTCCAAAATATGCTAAAATAGTAGCTTATCAAAAGGAGATCAATATGTTAAAAAAAGTTTTAGAAGAAATATTACACTTATTACCTACCAACATATCTGAAAATGAAGTTTTCGAAAATATTGCTGATGTCCTACTTAGTGAGTTGCCTGTTAATACAGAAATTGGTGCTTCACGACTTGCCATATCACCATCTTTATATTCCACGTTGGTAAAAAATAATCCTGAATTATCAACATATGTAATTGAAAATGAACACAAGGAGAACTTAGCAAATTTTACGATTTTTCTAAATCAAGGGTTAATCACCCTACGGATAAGAGATTATGGAGATTTAATAGCCATAAAACTAAATGCAACTAGCTTTGATGGAATAATAAAAAATATCGATGTAGCTATATTTGATGATACAACGTTATTAGAAACAACTTTTGAAAGACACAAAGAAGACAAAATTATCGAATATGATTACAACAAAAGAATATTTGAAGATGGAAACGAAGTAGAATTAGATACAGAACAAGAAAAAGATATCAATTTTTCCCAAAAGTTTTATGTTCCTGTTAAAGAAGCCAGAAATTATCGCTTGAACTTTAAAAAATACACGGATTTTTTAAACGTTAATCGTGATCGAGAACAAAAAAGAGAACTAGACTTACATTCTATAGATAACTTATTCACTTCTCCATTTATTCTAAAAGATTTAGATGCCTATATAAGAAAAAATCTTGAAAAAGAATTAGAAGAAACATTTGAAAGAGAAGAAAGTATTGTAGCACCCAAAAAATTAGACAATGTTATAAAAGAAATAGAAATGATTATAGGTAATTCTGATGAGATTGTTATGTCAAATTATTTATATTTAGCTTTAGAATGTTATTTATTAGAAATCCCCAACAGTGATCTTTATAACAAAGGAGTAATCATAAAAAAATTAAATGGTGAATATACACTATACTATTTACACATCGAAAATGATAAAGCAATAGGTACTGGCAAACCGATCACCGAAGAAGAGATAAGACAAATATTAAACAGTAATCCAAATAATTACGAAATTGAAGGCTTACTTGAATTCTTTAACTTAGGATATAGTCGTTAAAAGGTATAAGGAAAAAACTTATATCTTTTTTTAAATTTTATAAATATACTAAATTTGCTTAAATTTACCACCAATTTTACTAAATTTACCTGTAAAATGCACCTATTTCACTAGCCAAATCTATCAAATCTGCCATTTGCTTTTTAATATGTTTTATTATATAGTAGAAAAGAAAGAAGAATGGATATAGAGGAAAGAAAGGAAAATGAGTATGCAAAAAAACCAATTTATCAATCTAATGGAAGAATCCAATTTAAAAGATTTTCTAGCTCACCCAAAAAACATGCGCCAATTAAAGTATTTTTTAAATACATTTATCAATTTACCTCTTTCTTTTGATTTAAACAAAATAGAAGTAATATATCAAACCATAATCAATCATTATACAGAACCCGAAAATCTCTCAACGAGTGATCTAATTTTAAAAAGTAATCGTGGGGTTGTCATAATTAAAACATATACAACCTTCAAAAACGAATATATTATCCATATCATGTATAATAAGTTAGATCAAGAAAAGGGAAAATTAAGAGAACTTAGATTTAAGAGTGATTCCAAAGAAGAAGACATTATCGTGGATTATCACTTAAGGTCAGAAGAAGCTCCTAATTGTGACATATTTAAAGATGTTCTCCAAGTAAAAACAATTGATTTAAACCGAGTAAATGAGTTATCTTTTGATACCGAAGAAAACCGCTGGCTAAAATTTATCGCGGCTAAAAATAAAATGGAGCAGAAAAAAGTAATGCAAGAAGATGAGATATTATGCGATGCTTATATTTAACGAACTAGAGCCTATCGGCCACTTTCCGATTACCCCCCTTAAAAAAGTGGCCGATAATTATTAATTTCCCATTGATTTATAATCTGTTTTTTGATAAAATACTTTCGTAAACGTTGATTAAGTTCCCAGTAGTAACTATTTGTCTTAATAAGAGAAAAAGTAACAAGGCTGAAATTACTTTTAGATAAAAATAGTTATGAATTTCAAACTTAGGAGTTTTAATAGTATGTCGTGCTATAAACGAATAAAGTGCTAGCAAGTTCTAGAAGTTGGGTGGTACCACGGACTTTTTGTTCGCCCCAATGTTCTAGAGCTTTTTTTATTGAAGGAGGAAAAATGATGGAAGAAAAATTAATGAAGTTAAAACAAGAATTAGAAGAGAAGCTAGAAAGTGCTACCAAAGAAGCAGATGTCTTAAACATCAAGTCTTTATATGTTGGTAAGAAAAGTGAAATTAGTGGTATTTTAGCCAGTCTAAAAGATATGAGTATTGAAGATAAGAAAAAGTATGGAAGCTTAATCAACAACACGAAAAAAGAAATGGAAACGCTTGTTGCTGAACGCTTAGAAGCCTTAGAAAACAAAAGCAATATAACCTTTGATGATACGGTGGATTTTGATGTAGAAACAGGATCAATGCACCCCGTAACAATACTTACCAAAGAAATTACGGATAGTCTTAAAAGAATGGGATTTACAGTAGTATTAGGTCCCGAAATGGAATCAGAGTATTACAACTTTGAGGCATTAAACGTACCGAAGGATCACCCAGCTAGAGACATGCAAGATACCTACTTTTTAGATAATGGTATGCTTCTTCGTACCCAAACTAGCGATAACCAAATTCATGCGATGGAGAACTACGGAGCACCACTTCGTATTTGTGCCCCAGGACGTGTTTTTAGAAACGAAGACTTAGATGCCAATCACGAAAACACGTTCTATCAAATTGAAGGCATGGTAATAGATAAAGGAGTCACGATTGAAAATCTGTTATATGTCATGCAAAATTTATTAAAAGAAGTATTCCATGAAGATGTACGTGTTCGCCTTCGTCCAGGATTCTTCCCATTTACCGAACCTAGTTATGAAATGGATATGTCATGTTTAATTTGTGGCGGGAAAGGATGCCCTACCTGCAAAAATAGTGGCTGGATTGAAATGGTTGGAAGTGGCATGGTTCATCCAAACGTCCTACGTGCAGGTGGCATCGATCCTGATGAATACACTGGTTTTGCCTTTGGCTTTGGTCTAACTAGACTTGCCATGATGAAATATAAAATCAATGATATACGCGTCTTAAATAGTGGAGATATTCGTTATTTAAGAGAGTTTAATATAGATTAGGAGGATCATTATGTTAATATCATGTAATAAATTAAAAAGTCATATTAAAAATCCGGAAGACATTGATTGGTTAAACATTTGGGATACATTCACTTTAAGAACAGCAGAAGTAGAAGGAGTGGAGGTTAAAGGCAACAGCTTTGATAATGTTGTTGTTGCCGAAATCATGGAATGCATTCCCCATCCAGATAGCGATCACATGCATGTATTAAAAGTAGATTGTGGAGATGGAGAACCAATTCAAGTTGTATGTGGAGCACCCAATGTTCGCGTTGGACTAAAAACAGCATATGTAAAAGTTGGAGGTCACATCGGTGGCTTAGAAATCAAAGCAAGACCACTTAGAGGAATATTATCTAACGGTATGTGCTGCAGTGGTAGAGAACTTGGTATTAGTGATAATCATGAAGGCATTCTTGATTTACCTACCGACTGGATAAATGGTACCGATATCAAAGAATACTTACCAATTGAAGATATTGTTGTCGAAATTGATAACAAATCTCTAACAAACCGACCTGATCTATGGGGCCACTACGGTATAGCAAGAGAAATATGTGCGATAACGAATCATGAATTATTACCATTAGACATATTAGAAATTGCAAATGATTCCGAAGACTTAGACATTGTCATCAAAGATGACAACTTATGTTATCGTTATACTGGACTTAAAATCGAGAACATCAAGAATAATAAAACCCCAATGGATATGCAAATATTCTTATATTATGTTGGTATGCGTTCGATATCTTTACTTGTTGATTTAACCAATTACTTAATGATGGAGCTAGGAGAGCCTATGCATGCTTTTGACGCCAGAGTTGTAAAAAATATTGAGGTAGGATTAGCTAGAGATGGCGATACTTATACTACACTAGATGGTGAGGAAAGAAAACTAACTAGTGATATGTTGATGATTAAAAACGGTGATAAATACTTTGGCATTGCTGGTGTTATGGGAGGACTTGATAGTGAGATTTTAAGTGATACTACGAGCGTCTTCTTAGAAAGTGCCTGCTTTAATGCCGCATCCATCAGAAGAACAGCTGCATCACTTGGCCTTCGTACGGAAGCAAGCGCTCGTTACGAAAAAAGTTTAGACCCAAACATGACCGATTTAGCCATCAAACGTCTAGCATACCTTTTAAAACTAGAAAACCCAGATATGCATATTGCCTCTAATCTAACGGATGTTTATCCTAGAGTTTTAAAAGAAAGCACTATCACTTTGGATAAAAAAACACTTTCTTTATACATGGGTAGAACTCTTGAAGATGATATGGTGGTAAATATTCTTGAAAAACTAGGATTTAAAGTAAATGTAGAGAGAGATTATTATGATATCACAGTACCAACCTTTAGAGCTACCAAGGACATTAAGATTAAAGAAGATATCATTGAAGAAATCGCTAGAATCTACGGGTTAGAAAACTTTACCCCAGTACCTTTAAAACTAGACTTAACCATAACAGAACATGAAACAATATATAATCAAGAATATGAGGCTAAAAACTTACTTGCAACCAAATTCGACATGAATGAGGTTCACAGTTATATTTGGTATGATACGAACCTTTTAAAAGAACTAAACATCGAAAAGAAAAATGTCCGTATTTTAGGCAAGGAATCAAACAATATTTTAAGAGATGATCTAAGCCTATCTTTAATGAATATTGTCTCTCTAAACTTTAAAAACTATTCGAAGTTTAGTATCTTTGAAATAGGAACAATTATTGAAAATAACCAAAATAAACGGGTATTAAGTCTAATTTTAACAGACAATGAAAAGTGTTTAGAGGAAGCTTATAATAAGGCAAAAAACATTGTTAAATACTTATTCAAAGTATTAAAACACAAAGAGGTAACATTCACAAGTAATATCAACGAACAATCTTACTATGACGAATCTTTAGGCAAGATTATTAATGTAGATAATACGAAAATTGGTACCCTAAACGTCTTAAATAAAACCTGCACCAATAAACTTGGTAAGAAAAAGTGTATCGTAACGGTGGATATTGACTTTGATAAGTATGTGCTTCTTGAAAAAGAACCAATTTTAGCTAAGGAAATAAGCAAATACCCAGAAGTAGAACTAGATTATACAATTATTACGAATAATCGAAAATATGATTACATCAAAGAAGTTTTATCTTCTTTCCCAAGTAAGTTAATCAAAAATTATCGGTTAGTGGAAGTTTACGAAAACAAGTATTTAATTCGTTATACACTAGGTTCTTCTAATAAAACATTAGAGCAAAAAGACCTACAAACCTTCCAAGAAAGATTTATTAAACACATAAAAGATCACAATTTAATGATTGTAGAATAAAAAAATTTGACAAGATGAATATTTTGTGCTAACATATATACCAATCTGAAAGGGGGATAAGTATGACAAAAGAAGAAACACTAAATTCAATGAAGTCAACAATTATGGGAATGTTATTAGGAGAAGGTGGTTTGTCATCAGATTTTTGTCCTGATATACAAGACCAATCTTTAAATTTGCTTATGCAAAAAATGAAAAACCATCTTTTAACTGATGAAAAATTCAGAGATGAATTAACAAATGAATTAGTGAACGTTTATATTAACAAATGTAAACTTATGGGCGTTGAAGCAAATATGGCTAATTTACCAGTTGTATTATATCCACATCAATGTTGCTTACAAGCAGCTCATATTGCAGCTCAAATATTTGCAAGAGAAGATAATTTGAAAAGATAACAAGGAATTTTTCCTTGTTTTTTAATGTTTTCTAAAAAAAGCTATTGTCTAAACAAAAAAAATTTAGTATAATTGACACAGAATAGGTGATAATATGGAAAATGTAGAAAATATAGATAATGCTAAAAAAAGAATTACGCTTAGTTCTTTAATTATAGTTATATCTATTATCATTATTGGAATTAGTGCATCCTATGCATACTATTTAAATGTAGTACAAGAAGTTCATCCAGAAAATCAAGGAACGAGTGTAACCAGTGGAGAATTAACAATGAATTTTGCCACAACGCAATACATCAATGCTACGGCAGCTAGTCTTACAAATGATGCTGACATACTTTCAAGTAACGACTACACATCATTTAGCATTACCCTACCGGCTGATTCAGCCGCTGATACCGCTTCATTTAGTTTGTATTTAACAGATATTAAAATGACTCAAAATTTCAGAAGTGCTTATGTAAAATGGGCTCTATATACAGATACAGCTGAAGACGAACCAAAACAAGTAGCAACTGGAAATTTCGGGGCTGTCACCCTAAGTAGCACCGAGAACTCTGAAGGAACATATGATGCTACAGCAAATCTTACTTTAAGTGAGAATCTATCTATCGCTAAAGGAGAAACAAATTCTTATAAACTATACATATGGTTAAGCAATGATCCAGATAACAATCAAATAGATCTTTTAAATGGCAAATTAAGTACTAGAGTAGGATTTAGAGCAAGAACTTAGATGAACGTCTAAGTTTTTATTTGCTAATATTTACTATTTAATTAAAGGCAAATTTATGTTATAATGAATTAAACTAGTAGGAGGTATACATGAGATTTATTGAGATAAAAGATTGTTACAAAGTATATAAGAATGGTGTAGCAGCCATCGCTGATTTAAATCTTAAAATTAACAAAGGGGAATTTGTGTTTGTAATCGGAGCCAGTGGCTCTGGAAAGTCTACTTTAATCAAGATGTTATATCGTGAGGAAAAACCAACGAAAGGAACTGTCGAAATAGGGGGGATAAATGTCGGAAAATTACGTAATAGAACAGTATACAAACTAAGAAGAAAGCTAGGAATTGTCTTCCAAGACTTCAAACTATTACCTAAACTAACGGTATATGAAAATGTAGCTTTTGCTCTTGAATGCTTGGGTATGAAAAGTAGTGAAATCCGTCCAAAAGTTATAAAAGCATTAGACCATGTAGGCTTAAAAGATAAAACCAGAAGTTTTCCAAACGAATTATCTGGAGGAGAACAACAAAGAGTATGTATAGCTAGAGCCATCGTCAACAACCCTAAATTATTAATATGTGATGAGCCAACCGGTAACTTAGACCCAAAAACAAGTAAGGGAATCATGGATGTATTAGAAACCATCAACAAAGAACTTGGTACAACCATTATTATGGCAACTCATGATAAAGAAATTGTCAATCGTATGAAAAAAAGAGTCATTGTCCTAGACAGTGGTGTCTTATCAGAAGACCATGAGAAAGGAAGTTATAAAGCCAGTGAAAGCATTTAGAATATTAG
>CALVHK010000022.1 GCA_944327405.1 uncultured Bacilli bacterium
AATACGAAAAAGAATACGAAATCATACCCATCAAACATTTAAATACTTTATGTAACTTTTTTCATGTGTCTTTTGATTATGTGTTTGGATTTACAAGCGAGTTAAATTATGATAATAGCAAAGTTGAAATAGATCCTAGTATCGTTGGCGAAAGATTAAAGGAATTTCGGAGGGAACATGACCTCACTCAGGAGAAGTTGGCTAGTATTCTTAACATGGCAAGATCTGCTTTAGCTAATTATGAACGAGGAAGAAATATTGTTGCTACTCCTTTTTTGTATACAATATGTTCAAAATATCATGTTAGTGCTGATTATCTTTTAGGTAAAATTGATGAAAAAATCAATTTAAAGTAAATAGATGCATATATTATATTAGGTGATTGTCTATGTTTGGAAATCCATATGGAAGTGGTCTAACACTCACAAAGGTGTTGTCCGGAATATCTAAAACGCTTAATGTTGCTAATCAAGTGATACCAATTTATAGAGAAGCTAAACCTATGATTAATAATGCTAAAACTATATTTAGTGCTTTAAAGGATATTGGAAAAAGTGGTAATACTTCTAGTAACGTTAGTACTAATACTAGTGTTGTAGAAACAAAAAAAGATACGAATACTACAGTCGTATCTAACAGGAATAATCCTAGTTTCTTTCTATAAAATGTTTTAATTCTTTTATGTTCTTCTTATGAAGATGTCTTGTTATAAACTTATAATTAGGTATTTTAGATAAAATATCTTTTTCTTTATCTAACAGATATTTAAAATATTCTTTAGAGTTACTTTTTCCATATTTTAAGCTTAATCTAGATTCCTTTACTGGTGTTCTAGTAACAAGCATAATAATATAATACTTGCCTTTTTCGAATATTACTTCTTCTTTTTCGATGTAGTACTTATTTTGATATAAATACTTTCTTAACTCTTCGTGATTATTATTACTACTAATAATAAATTTCTTTACATGAGTTGGAGCATACTTCATAATGTCTTTTACTGTAGATGTTCCAACACCAGCGATGACTGCGGTATTAATACTTGGGTTATCGATGTTTTGAAAACCATCTGATAAATAAGTAGTAAGCTCTAAGTTTTCAGCTTGAATGTTTTTTCTAGCTATATTTAGAGCATTACAATTAATATCACTAGCGTAAACATCGTGGCATAACTCGTTCTTTTTTAAATAAATGGCTAAATAAGCATGATCACAACCAATATCTAAAACAACATCGTCTTTATCAATAAAAGAAGCAATTGCTTTTAGTTTCTTATTCATCATTAGTCAGATAAGAAGTCCTTTAACTTCTTGGCTCTTGATGGATGACGTAACTTGCGTAAAGCTTTCGCTTCAATTTGTCTAATACGCTCTCTTGTTACGTTAAACTTTTTACCAACTTCCTCCAAAGTGTGACAAGTTCCATCAATAAGACCAAAACGAAGTTCTAGTACTTCTTGCTCTCTTACTTGTAAAGTCATTAAAACACTTTTTATTTCTTCTTTTAATATTTCATTGGTAGCATACTCTTCTGGTGACATACTTGATTCATCTTTGATGAAATCGCCAAGATGGGAATCGTCTTCTTCGCCGATTGGTGTTTCTAGAGATACTGGTTCTTGACTGATCTTAATTACTTCGCGCACTTTTTCAATACTAATTCCCATTTTCTTAGCAAGTTCTTCTTCACTCGGTTCACGATTTAATTCTAGTGTTAATTGTCTTTGAATACGACTCATTTTGTTAATAGTTTCTACCATATGAACTGGTACACGAATCGTTCTTGCTTGATCGGCTAGAGCTCTCGTAATCGCTTGTCTAATCCACCAAGTAGCATAAGTTGAAAATTTATATCCCTTATCACTATCAAATTTATCAACGGCTTTCATTAAGCCAATATTCCCTTCTTGAATCAAATCTAAGAATAATAGACCTCTTCCGACATATCTTTTGGCAATACTAACAACTAGACGTAAATTTGATTCAGCAAGTTTATTTTTAGCCTCTTCATCACCAGCTGCAACTTTTTCGCTTAATTCTAGTTCTTCTTCTGGTGAAAGAAGACTAATACGACCAATTTCTTTTAAATACATTCTTACAGGATCATTGATATTAATATCCTTAGTTATTTCACTATCATCTAAAAGAATTGGCTCTTCTAAATCTTTAGGAACTCCATCTTCATCTGATGCAGCTTCTTCATCTTCTGCTACTACTTGGATTTCACTTTCCATTAAACTGTTGTAAACTTCGTCTAAAGAATCGTTATCCATTTCAAGTCCTTTAAGACTTTCGACAATTTGCTCGAATGTAACATGCTTCTGTTTACGTCCTAGCTCGATTAATTCTTTAATACGATCCTCTAGTGATTTAATTTCGACAATTTTTCCCGCTGTCTTAGCGTCTTCATTTTCTTTACTCATTACCTACACATCCTTTTTTTAAATTTACTATTTTTAAAGCTATTTCCATTTCTTCATTTGCATCCATAGAATTAGCCATTTTGTTTTTTAACTCCTCAATTTCTTTTTTTGCCATTTCTTTTTTGGCCGAAGCGATAAATTCTAGGAAAGCTTCCATTGAAAATTCAGTGATCTTACAATTTTTTATAATATCCATTACATCGTCATAAATATAATCTTTTGTACTAACAAAGGAAATAAAATCACTCAGTTCCATTTTTTTATTCATTTCATAATAATACATAATCTCATTGGCAATGGCCCGATATTTTTTTTCTGTAAAATATCCTAATTCTTTCTTAAATCTTAAAATAAATAATTCATCATTCATCATGAAATATAAAATATTAAGACACGCTTTATCATACTTCGAAATTCTTGTTTTGGCAAGTACTTTTTTCTTTACTGGTACGTTTTTTTTGTCTTGCACTTTGGCAAACTCACTTTTTAACAAATCTAGTGATACATCATACTCTTCACTAATCTTTTTTAAAGTAAGCTCTCTGGTGATTTCGTCTGGTATATTTTTTAAGTCTTGAATAATGGCTTTAATGTAACTTGCCAAATCATCAATTTTGGTTAGATCTAGATTTTTTTTGAAGTATTTCAATTTAAAATCTAGGAAGGAAATTGGATTTTTAATATTTTCCCTAATCGCTTCTACACCATTTTTGATAATATATTCATCTGGATCTTTTTCACCACTTAATCTCACAATTAGGGGTATCATATTTGCTTCTTCTAAAATAGTACCGTTTTGATAAGTAGCACTCTGTCCTGCTTCATCATTATCTAGCATTAAAATGATTTGGGCTCGCAAGCTTTTTAATATTTCTACTTGATCTTTGGTTAAGCTTGTCCCCATTAATGCTACGACATTTTTAATGCCACTGGAATACATGCGGATGGCATCCATATTCCCTTCTACTATTATTACCTCTTTTAATTTTTTTATTTCTTTTTTGGCTCGATGATAATTAAATAAGATTTGTCCTTTTTTAAATATTGATGATTCTTTAGAATTAATGTACTTAGCTTGACTAGTATTTCCATAGATTCTACCGGTAAATCCTACGACATTACCATCTAAATCATGTATCGGAAACATAATTCGTCTTTGAAAGACATCATTTATATGGCCGTTGTTTTCATTTACTAATCCTAAATTTTTTAGAGTATCTAGAGAATATTTTTTGCTCGTTAGAAGTTTATTTAAAGTATTTGTACTTAAGGCTAGGCCTAAATCAAAGTCTTTTATAACATCTTCCCCTAAATTTCTATTTTTTAAGTATTCTTTGGCTGCTAAGCCTTCTTGGCTATTTAAATTGTTCTGATAAAATTTTTGGGCTATATTCATTATTTCGTATTCTTCTTGATTAGCTTTGGGCTTTGATGTAGTAACACTTCCGTGAAAAGGAATACCACATTTGTCGGCGACTATTTTTACAGCTTCCAAAAATTTTACATTTTCATATTCACTTACGAAGGTAAATACATTGCCTGATGCTCCACAGGAAAAACATTTATAGATTTGTTTTTCCTCGGAAACACTCATACTTGGAGAATGATCTTCATGAAAAGGACATACCCCAAAATAATTCTTTCCTTTTTGAGTAAGCGGAATATAACTTGATATGATGTCAATGATATTGGCGCTTCTTCTGATCTTATCAATTTCTTCATTACTAACCATATCATCACCCCTATTTTGCACTTCTAATTATATTTATTACCCGAACCCCCTCAAAATCCTTTAAAAAAATGCAAATTTCTTTAAAAAACTTGCATTTTTCTTCATTTTTCATAGTTTTTGACTGTTTTTTAAGGCAGCATAATAGATTGTTTGCTTCGTACTATCATTTTTCGTACAGGTAATAAGTGTGATCATTTCCTCGTAATCTTCTTTGATATATAATTTGCCTGTTTTATCCTGGTATTCAATCTCTTTTATTTCATAAATCCATAACGTGTTATTATAATACAGCATTACTTCATCATTTACATTTAACTTGTATAGGTTTTGAAAATAAGCATTTTTGCCATTGCCAGAATGGGAGGCTAAAATTAAATTGCTTGTGGTATCTCCCGGAAACGTGCTCGATGAATGGATAAATATATTTTTATCTACTTGATTTTCTTGGCTATTTTGGGGAAATAGCTCAGCCTTTAATTCTATTTTGTCTATTTGTAGTATAGCAAAATATTCTTGTGTTTCTAATTTTTCATTTAAAATGATTTCTTTTTGATAATCAGATTTTTTATAAGCAACAAAAGACGATATTGGATATGCGATAGCAAATAATATTAGTATTGGGCCAATAAAGCTAATCTTTTTTATCATAATTACAAATGAATGCTCCTATGGCTAGGCAAAAACTAGAAAATAGAATTGTTAAAATAAATTCATTTGTTCCCGTTTTAGGCACTTCTATTTCGAGACGATTCGTTACTTTAATGGTACTTAAAGTATTGTTCTTGATCTCTACTTCTGTAAATCCCTCTAATAATTCATAACCATCTAGAGGCGATAGCTCTTTTACGTAATAAAGACCGGGTAACATATTTTCAATTGTGATTAAGCCATCCTCATTAGTAGAGTACTCTTGAATTAAATTCTTTTCGCTATCATATAAGCCAAACAAAACCCCCTGTAATGGTTTTAAATTGTCTTTATCTAACTTTTCGATCACAAGTGATCCATTTTGTAACTTATTTTCTACTTTTAAAGTAATTTCTTCTGTACTTGTTATCGAGAATGTAATTTCACTTTCTAAAATTTGATAATTCTCAGGAGCAGATATTTCTACTAATTTATAATTTCCATAGGGAATACCTTCGATATAGATACGACCTTCTTCAGTTTTGAAAGTGTCTACCCCATCTTTACTAAAAACTTCATTTGTATCCGTATTGATGATCTGAAATAAAGCACTATCCATTATTAAGTTACCATTTTCTTGATCTCTTTTTTCAATTAGCAAAGAACCAGTGATTTTGGGGTTTTTAACTATTATATTGGTTTTTGCTTCTAAACTATCATCCACGGTAAGAATGATGTCTTCTGATAAGTGATAACCAATATGTCCACTGTTTTGTTTAATTAGATACTTTCCGTAGGGAAGATGCAAAGTAAATTTTCCATATTCATTTGTCTTAAAGGTGGTTAAAAGTTCCTTGGTTGAGTAGTTGTATATAGAAAATTCAGCATTGTTCTCTAACTCTAGGGTACCATCTATTTCTTCTAGATATTTTTCCAGAGTAATTTCCTTTTCAATTAGTTTATCTTCTACTTTTAATACTACATTTTCATTTATAACTTCAAAGTGTATTACTTCATCACTTAACTCGTAGCCATAGGGAGCTTCCAATTCTTTTAAGTAATAACTACCTAAATCTATTTCTTCTAAATAAAAGATACCTTCTTCATTTGTTGTAACCTCCTTATAAAGAGTCCCATTTTCATAATAAATACCATAAGTAGCATTAGCAAGTGATAAATCACTTTCTTTAGAGCTTTCCTTTATTAGGGTGAAGCTGGGATTTTTTACGTGGACTCTTATTTGAAACCCGGCTAGATTCACAATACCTCTATTCATAACCATTTGACTAGATGGGCTATAAAATATTCTGGGAATAGCCGTTAAGTGTGTTTCTTTCGAAAAATAAATTGTAAAATCACCTGGATATTCATAAGAAGCAGTTAAGGTATTATCATTAATACTCACTTTTTGATTGCCAAAAGCAGGTGTAAATTTACTTAACAAACCAGATTCATCAACGAGTTTTAGTTCTTCATTTAGGGATAATTCTACTTCTAAAGTGTCTCCTTCCATAAAGATAGGTAAGTCCCAATAATGGTCTAAATCATTTTGAATCATGGCTATTTCTTCTTGATATAAGTCTATTTTTTGATTGTTTTCATCAATAAAATAGACTTCGCCAGTATCTTTCAAAATATATTCCCAAATCATGAACTGCGTTACGGCATACCATTTTATCTCGGTTCTATCTTCATATCCATATCCAAGATAGGCAATCAGTCTTAAATAAAGCCAATCTTCATCCGTAATATCAATATCTAAATCCTCTACTTCTCGGTAAGCAGTCATGTATCCGTTTTTTAGAACTACTCCCGGTTCAATACAATAAACGTGTTCTCCAGTATTACGGTTTAAAATTTCATACATCTTTTTATTCTTTTCTACTGTTGGAGTTTTTAAATGGAGTCTAACTCCAGGTATTTCATCTCCTAAATAGATGTAGTTTTGTTCAGCGGCATAAACGTTTCTAGCTGCTCCTATTAAAACTATGAAAAATAGTAAAGTTTGTAATAATCTTTTCATCTCAATCCTTTTCTAGATCAAAAGAAAAACTCGTAAAAATACCTACTTATCCTGTAGAATAATATTACGAGTGAATACACATACTATATCATATTATTCATTGATTGTAAACATTTTTTAATAAAAATTTATTAATGAGAGGAATCGTTAAGCTACAGATAAAAATGCTTATAAAACTTGCTTCCATAGGTATTACTAGCGATAGAACAGAAGTTATGATACCTATTAATACGCCATAAATCATCATTCCCTTTTTGGTATTTGGAGTATATGGGTCGGTAACAAACATGGCAAAAGCAAAATAAGTAGTACCATTTAAGAGATTATTTAAATAAGTGGTATCTTTGATAATTATAAATACGAGCGCTAATATTAAAACGTAGCTTAAGCTAGAAGTAATAGGAATGATTTTTTTATAAAATTTATTAAAAGCTAAAATAAGAAAACTGATTATTACGAAAAAAGTACTACTTGTAAATATTCCCCCGTTTGCATATCCTAAAAATTTATCAGACCAGTTATAATTAAAAGCGTTTATTTTTTCGGCAACATTTAAATAAGAATAGCTGTTAAAAATAAGAGCTAAAATGAGAACTATTCTGGTTAAGCTTATATAATTAAATGCGTATTTACGACTCATTATACTTGTTATAAAAAGAGTTGCAAATAAGACTAAAGAATAAATCAAGACATTTGTATTCATAGATACCGTGCATGATAAAATAAGACTAATTAATATCATTTCTTTTTTGCTTGTCTTTTGAATCACACCAATTAGAAAACCAATAAGAATGCTAATTAGCGGAAAATATAGGGGTATGAATATATCCTGGAAAGTAATTAAATCGTTTTGATATAATAATATGCCATTTTTATAAAAGCCAAAGAAAAGAAGAGGAATTAAAGCGATAAAATAAGTATGAATTAAACTTTTTTGATCTTTTTGATAATGAATATAAGGAATCTTACTCATGATGCTCTCCTTTCAAATAGCGATTAAACTTTATATATACAGGACAAATATATGAACATAAACCACAATTTATGCATTTATCTTTAACGTGATTTAAATATTTAGGATCATGTAAGAAAACGGGTTTAATTTTTACTGGGCAAATATCACTACATAAACCACAGTTAATGCATTTCCCTTCTGGTTTTGCCTCTACAGAATTCATTACCAAAAGGCTATTTAGTTCTTCGGTAACAATAAAATTGTCTAGTTTAATTTCTTTTCCACTCATTAGTCCATTAGCTATAAAGACGGCATTTTCATTAACCTCAAAATATTCGTCTATAACCTCTTTTAGTCTTGTTCCTATTTTTACTTCGACAATCATTCTTGGTTTGATAGCATTCCCACTTATGGTAATTAGTTTAGTCGTTGTTGGTTTGTTTTTCTTTAGCTCGTTATAAATACCATAAAATAAACTCGCACTTACTACTTGTGTTTCTTCTTCCTTCAGTTCTAAATAGGAAAGTAAAAATTTGTTTTTTGCTAATAAGTAATAATCTGGTAATACTTTTAAAATAATCGTTGGATACATACCTAAAGCACTCATTAATTTATTGATATTTTCGCTACTGCTAGCTTTTAGGCAAATGTAAATGGTGATGTCAAATAATTGACTGATTTCATCTAGTAATTCTAATAGCTCTTCGTAATATAAGAACAAATAAAAGTTTTCGGTTAGAACATAAAGCTCATTGTCTAAAGCATTTAAGACTAGATTTTTTTTGTTTTCTAAATTCAACTTCTTTAAAATATCTTCTTTTTTTAGTTTTGCCCGTGAAAATGTTTCTTTTTTTCGTTTTTCTTTAAAATCATTTTCAATTTCTAAATAATATTCACTATTAACTAATGAATCCATTTTTACTAACTTTCTTACATAACCAGATATGGGTGAAATACTTTGGGGTAGGACATTACTGCCAATTAAAACTTCTTCGTTTTTGTGGACGTTTAAAACATTCTCCTTAACCGGTAAGTAAAGAAAATCGGGTTTTAAATATTGTTCTATTTTACTTGACACCAATATATTTTCGTCTTTTTGTAATTCTATTAACTTCTGCATAACACCACCTTTATTCTTTTGCGTCCTTTTCTTTTAAGTATTCTTGCAAACGTATGGCAATATTTTCTGGTAAAATTTTGGTGAGTTCCTCTAAAGGAGCTTCTTTTATTTTAGCAACACTACCAAACGTTTTAATAAGCTCTTTCTTTCTTTTAGCTCCAATTCCCTCAATATTATCAAGAACACTAGCAATGGCACCTTTACTTCTGATTGTCCGGTGATAACTAATCGTATAACGGTGAACCTCATCTTGCATTCTCGTTAAATAATGGAAGACATTACTTGTTTTGTCTAAAGGAATCATACGATAGCCTAAAGAATCAATCAAATCATTCGTTCTATGCTTATCATTCTTTCTTAACCCACAAACCCGGATATTTAAGTTTAAGCTATTTAATACTTCTAAACAGGCATTGATTTGATTAATACCACCGTCGACAATAATTAAATCCGGTAACTCGAGCTTATCCACCAAAGCTCGGTAATATCTTCGGTAGATCACTTCTTGCATCGTGTGATAATCATCATTTTTATCTAAGCTAATCTTGTATTTTCGATATTCTTTTTTCGCTGGTTTTCCCCCTTTAAAGACAACCATGCAACTAACTG
Source organism: uncultured Bacilli bacterium (assembly GCA_944327405.1). Lineage (GTDB taxonomy): Bacteria > Bacillota_I > Bacilli_A > RF39 > UBA660 > Caccenecus. The sequence continues at coordinate 9,489 of CALVHK010000022.1, forward strand.
TAAATGAGCCGAAAAGATTGGAGTTATCAAACAAATCAATCCGGTCTAACTTAGATAAGCCTAGTAAATCTCTTAATTCGTCATTCGCTTTCTCCGTTTTTTCCTCATCTCGAACAATAATTTCTAGTTCATTTTCTAAGTTGATTTTGGCATTATACGCAGCCATATCGACAAGCTTCTTTTTCTTACCTTTTAAAGGAACAAAAAAGGTAGAAGATGTGAGTTCACTTAAAATACTCGTGTTAACATCACTTGGGACCAATACTTCTTTAGGTATTTCATGCTTCGAATAAAACGTCATCAAATAGGTATCTAATTCATCTTGATATTCACTGATAACTGGGAATATATCGGTGTGTCCTCCGACCATTCGACCATTTCTAAGGAAAAGAATTTGAATGCTTAAATAGCCTTTATCAAAATAAAAACCTACGACATCCCGATTTACATAATCATGTAATTCCATCTTTTGTTTATCTAAAATAATACTAATATAATTTAATTCTTTTTTTAGCTCTAAGGCCATTTCAAAATTTAGTTGCTCGCTATACATGTTGATTTTCTCCAAAATCTTATTTTTTAAGACATCGGCATTCCCTCTTAAGAAACTCAAGATTTCTTTTTCCATAGCATCCAGTTTTTCTTGATCAACCTTTTTCTCACAATACCCAAGACACTCACCAATATGATAATACAAACATACTTTCTTAGGCATACTATCACATTTCTTTAACGGATATAACCGGTTGATTAAGCTTACAATTCTTCTTGCTGCATAAGCATTTGGATAAGGGCCAAAGAGTAATTTCTTATCTTTTTTCTTGATATTTAAATACCTAGATACTTGAAGTTTTGGATAAGGCTTACTAATATATTCAATGTAGGGATAACTTTTGTCATCTTTAAGTAAAATGTTATATTTAGGATCATACTGTTTAATTAAGTTAAACTCGAGTAAAAATGCTTCTAACTCACTACCGGCAACAATATAGGAAAAGTCTTTAATCTCGCTTACCATTTTCGCTGTCTTCCCCGTTTGAGGACGATTAAAATAAGAATTTACTCTCTTATGTAAATCTTTGGCTTTACCAACATAGATAATGGTTCCATCACTATTTTTCATTTGATAAGATCCAGGTAAATGAGGAACTAATTTTAGTTTTTCTTTCAGCATTTTAACCACCTACCCTTTTATTATACTACATTTTTTAGTATAATAAAAAGAGGTGTTTTTATGAAATTGTTAAATACTTGTACTTTAGAGATCAAAAAATCTAAATTTATCGCTTATTATTATGAAGTAACTAATGTTGAAGAAGTAGCCAAGATACTTGAAGAGTTAAAAAAGGAACATAAGAAAGCTAGACACATTCCCTACGCTTACAAGATTGATGGATACATAAAAAAATCTGATGATAAAGAACCATCAGGAACTAGTGGTATGCCTATATTAAATATCATCGATAAGAATAATCTTAATCATGTACTCATTGCTGTTGTAAGGTATTTTGGTGGCATAAAACTTGGAGCTGGAGGCTTAGTTCGAGCTTACAGCAATAGTGCCAAAGAAGCAATTAAAATAAATTAATGCTTTCTAAAACAATACTGTTAGGGTCATTAACTTCTTCAGCCTCACGAACGGTTCTTGCATAAACCCCAATGATACTCGCTGTACCAATGGTTACTCCTAAAAATAATACAATTAAAATAATTAATTTTTCATAAAACTTCATACTTTTCTCACCTACTATTATAAGTATACCTAAAATTAACTATTTAAACAATAGTTTTTTTATTTTTCTTTACAAAAAGAGCAGAGATAAACTCTACTCTTATAATCGTTCGTTCTACACAAAAAAGATTATTTTATAAACATCGCATCTCCAAAAGAGAAGAATCGATATTTGTTTTCTACTGCTTCCCTATAAGCATTTAGTATAATTTCTCTAGATGATAAAGCACTAACAAGCATTAATAATGTTGATTTTGGTAAGTGGAAATTGGTGATTAAGCCATCTATGGCTAAAAACTCAAATCCTGGATAAATGAATATGTCGGTATTTCCACTACACTCTCTAAATTCATGATATTTATGCATGATAGTTTCTAGTGTTCTTGTAGAAGTGGTACCCACGGCATAAATCTTTCTTCCTTCTTTTTTGGCAAGATTTAGTTTGTCTGCTACTTCTTGAGTCATTTGATAGAACTCACTATGCATGTGATGATCTAAAATGTTTTCTTCTTCTACTGGTCTAAATGTGCCTAAGCCAACATGAAGAGTAATAAACAGTATTTCTATTCCTTTATTTTTTAGTTCATCCAGCAATTCCTTAGTAAAATGAAGTCCTGCAGTTGGTGCAGCAGCACTACCCGCAACACGTGCATACACTGTTTGATAACGATTCTTATCTTGAAGTTTCTCATGAATATAAGGTGGAAGTGGCATTTCACCTAATTCATCTAATATTTCCATTAAAATACCATCATAAATTAACTTTACATGAACGATACCTTCATCCAGTTTTTCGGTGACCAGAGCTTTTAATTTGTCATGAAAGGTAACAATGGTTCCTACTTTTAATCTTTTCGCAGGTCTAGATAAACATTCCCAGGTGTCCTCACCTAAATCTTTTAGAAGCAATAACTCAATCACTGCTCCCGTATCCTCTTTTGTACCTATGAGTCTTGCTGGTATGACTTTGGTATCATTAAGAACTAAACAATCCCCAGCATGCAATTCACTTACAATATCATGAAAATATTTATGTTCGATATCCCCTGTTAATTTATCCAAAACCATTAATCTTGATTCATCACGCTCTTTGATGGGAGTTTGTGCAATTAACTCTGGTGGTAATTCATAATCAAAATCACTTAACTTCATCTTATCCCTCTGTTTCTAAAAATTGTTTTACTTTTCTTTTTATTTCTTCGGCTATGTCATCAATTGATCGAAGTTGATCATTCTTTAAGCAATTGATCTTTTCATAGTCATAAATGGTGGAAAGCTCTAAATAAGCAATTTCTGCCATATGAAGCAAATTAACATTGGCTATTTTACCACGATCACGCTTTAAAGTACAGACATATTCGTAAGGTAAGTATAAGAATATTACATAATCGGGTCTTGGCAATCCTAATAAAACAAATTCTAAATTATCTAACCATTCATACATCATATTACGTTTCTTAATATCTTTAATTTTACCACCTTGAAAAGCCATGTTTGATTCAACATAACGATTCAAAACTACGATATACCCAGCATCTAAATATTTATTGATAATATCAATATTATAAGCCCGATCAGCAGCATAATAAAGGCTTGATATTTTAGGATCAACATTTTCAATTCCCTCAGTAAAATAAGATTCAGAGCGCTTTCCAAGATATGCTTCCCCAATAATTTTACCGGTTGGTGAGGCATAATTAGGAAAACCAAAACTAATCGCTTTGTATCCTAAAGCTTTTAAGTTTTC
>CALVHK010000023.1 GCA_944327405.1 uncultured Bacilli bacterium
TATAATTTTTATGGTGAAGAATATGTTGTGGTTATCTATTTTTTTAGTTATTTTAATTATTGTTTGTTTAATTGGTATATACTATGTGATTCATTTTAATCAGTTAAATGATTTGAAAACAAAAATTCATGAGGCAGAAGTAATTATTGATGAAGCATTAAGAGCAAAATATGATACGTTAATGCGGGTTAGTAACCATATCAGGAGTCATATGGATAATAATAAAAATTATTTTAAAGAATATGAGAAAATCAAAGACATGAATATGACTAATTTTGATGTTGATCGAAAATTAAATGAAGGCTATACTTTGATTCTTAAAATGATTGATGACTTGAAACTGAATGAGGATGAAGAAATCACTTCTGAAATTAATCAAATTAAAAGATTGGATGAAAAACTTACCGCTGCGAAAAATTATTATAATAAAAATACCAGTGAAGAAAATGCTATTGTAAGAAAATTTCCTACGAATATTATTGCGAAGATTCATGGCTTTAAAGTAAAATTATTCTTTGATGGAAAAGATATGGATGATGAAATAATAGACGACTTTAAAATGTAAGTCGTCTATTTTTCTACTCTCCAGTCTATTTCTTTTAACCCATTTTTTCTTAAAAATTCATTTGTTTTACTAAATGGTTTTGATCCAAAGAAACCATATCTAGCTGAAAATGGCGATGGATGTGGACTTGTTAAAACTAAATGTCTAGGATTGGTGATAAATTTTGCTTTTTCTTTGGCAAAATTCCCCCATAAAATAAATACTACTGGCTCTTCTTTTTCATTTAAAAGTCTAATAATATAATCAGTAAGACGTTCCCAGCCGAGTTTTCGATGAGATGCTGGAGTATCTTTAATGACTGTTAAAACAGCATTAAGAAGTAATACTCCTTCCCTAGCCCAGCTCGTTAAATCACCGGTATGGGCTGGAGGTATTCCTAAATCATCATACAATTCTTTATAAATGTTTTGCAAAGATGGAGGAATAGCAACACCTTTTTGAACGGAAAAAGAAAGTCCATGAGCTTCGCCTACACCATGATATGGGTCTTGACCTACAATCACCACTTTAGTATCTTTATAACTCGTGAGCTTTAATGCTTCAAAAATATGATCCTTGGGTGGAAAGACAGTATGATGGTTATACTCTTCTTCCACTACATGATAAAATTTCTTAAATCCAGGACTTTCCCATATTATTTTTAACTTTTCATCCCAATCATTACCTATCATAAATCACTACTTCTTTCTTATTAAGGCAAAATCCTTCATATGCACAATATCAAAATCATGAATATATTGAATGTGGTTTCTGTTTAAATCAACTAAATTTGGCCACTCTGAAGGATTATTGCAACCAATATTTATATTCAAAGTTCCGTTGCTTCTAGCTCCAATATAAAAATTAATTACTTGAGTATAAATTGTACTATATTCATATTCTTTATTGATAAATAAAGATATATAAGCTAAATTTGGCATTACTCTTTTTAAATCATCAAGAGTTAAATCTATCAAAACCATAAATATTCTTAATTCATCTAGAAAATTATTTAAATTTCCAGTTTCTATATAATGTTTATATTCTTTTAAATAAATTTGTTTTACTTTTAAAAGTTCATCTCTTAATTCTTCTAAAGAAAAAAAAGAATTTTTAGCTGTGTAGTTAAATGGTCTTAATATATCTTTGGTAATATTTTTTAATATATCCTTTGGTAATTCTTTTATTAGCTTATCAAGAATATAATACATAGTATTTATTTCAAAATATCTTGAGTTAAAAAACTCTATTTTATCTTTATCACAAGCCTTATTTTTGCATGCCTCTAAGCCTTTATCATCGATATAAACTCCAACTGGTGCTAACTCATCACTATCAAAACGGTAAATGGCTGCTAGTTTTTTTAAATACTTGCTTCTTTCTTCCATACTTCCATAAACAAATTTATGCGTTGGTCGCATAATAATATCTTCTAATACTTGATTATATTCCATGTTTTAAACTCCCTATTTATGATAATTTTCATGATTATTGATTTTAAAGGCACGATATATTTGTTCTAATAATATTCCTCGAAATAAACCATGAGGAAAAGTTAGGGATGAGAAAGAAAGCTTATAATTACTTCTAGCTTTAACTCTATTACTTAGCCCGGTAGAAGAACCAATTACAAAAGTAATAGTACTATGTGTAATAAAGGTTTTATCTAGTAATTTTGCAAAAGATACACTATCCATCTCTTTTCCTTCAATTTCTAGCGTAATTACATAATCTTTATTATCGATGTGTTTTAAAATATACTCAGCTTCCCTCTCTAAATCTTCCTCATCTTTTAATTCAATTAACTCTAATTTATGATATTTTTCAATTCTACTAGCATAATCTCTTACTAATTCTTGTAAATAACTTTCTTTTAATTTTCCTAAACATATGATTTTAATCATACTTCAATAACCTCACTTATCTCATCTGGTTTGGCACAATGAATGTCTCGGAAGGCTATATTATAAGTATCAAAAATATGGTTAATTTCATTTAAGGCTAGCTCTTCTGTATTATTCTTTTCTGATAAGTGCATTAAGTAAATCTTTTTGGTTTTATCCCCAATTAGTTTTGTTAGATATAAACTGCAGGCATTATTCGACAAATGGCCGTAGTCTGATAGTACTCTACTTTTAAGCCAATCAGGGTATGGTCCGTGTTGTAACTTTTCAACATCATGATTGCTTTCAAATAAATATATTTCTTTGTTTTGTAAATACTTAAAATTCTTGTGATTTACATATCCTGTATCCGTTACATAAACTACCGAGTGTCCGTTTGATTCAAAAATAAAGTTTCTAGAGTCCGTTGCATCATGAGAAGAATGGATACAGCGTACTTGTAGGTTATTAAGTATTACTTCATCTTCGTAAATAAGGACATGTTCGTATTCATGAATATCATCTAATTCTTTAAACATTTCATTAGATATTACAATTGTTGGATGATATTTTTTCAAAAATGTTTTTAAAGCTGATATATGGTCGTCGTGTAAATGACTGATAAAAATATAATTAATTTCTTCTGGTTTTACTCCTATTGCTTCTAATTTTTCAACTATGTATTTCCGATTCTTTCCTATGTCTATTAATATTTTATAATTATCTATTTCAATATAAGTGGAATTGCCCCCTGAACCACTTGCTAGAACACAAACTTTCATTAGTATAAACTCATCGGATCTATGAAGTATGAACCACTAGTATAAGGATAACCATAAGAAATTGAATAGTGCAAGTGGGTACCAGTTGAAGAACCACTACTTCCCATATAACCAATCACTTGGCCACGACTCACTGTATCTCCTACTGATACAGTATTACTTGCGTTGTGAGCATACATACCATACATATTATTACCATGATCGATAATCACATAATTACCAAGAGAACCACCACAAGAATTTCCATAATATCCAGTTGGATTACATGAATCATAAGTATATACTACTGTACCACTTGCTATTGCATATATTGGGGAATTAAATCCCGTACCTGATATATCAATACCATCATGATGACGTCCCCAACGATATGTAAAGTAGCTGGTGATAACATATGGTCTTGCGGTAGGCCAGCCCCAGTTTCCTGTTGATACCGGTGGATAAATCGGATAATTTGTGCCTCCAGATGGTCTTCTTGTTCCTACAACTACTACTTGATCGACTGGTTCACGAATCGTTTCAGAACTAATGATTTCTGATCCTTGAGCTTGAACGCCATTGGTAACTGTAAATCTTTCAGTAACAAGTTCTTCACCATTTTGGCCCGCTATACGTACTTCTTCGTAATTTGTATACTCGGTATCGTCTTCTTCTTCCACAATTTCATAAGCAATTTCTTGAATAGAAACACGATGAAGATCATAAACAAAATTTAGGACAGGGTTAATGTATGATACATTTAGAGTACTTCCTACTCTTAACATGACATCTTCACTTTTTAGTTCGGGATTAATTGTAAGTAAGTCCGAGGTTCCTAAACTATATTCTTCTGCAATAGATTCGATAGTGTCACCAAGACTCACGGTATAATATTCCATGTCTGGATCACTACCAAATAATAAATATTGTGTTAAGTCATTTACATCTGTATATATTTTTTCATTAACACTAATATACGCTTCTTTAATCGTGATACTCTCTTCAAAATACATGTTTTCAATAATAGAACCAGTATCTATGATTTCTTCTTGAGTACTATTGATATAGTTTTCATATGCTCCTTCGTCTAAAAAAGAGTTTATGAAATTGATTAAAGCTTCATGAAATACTTCTTCATCTAATACGTTAATGGTAAACTCTGTTTCTTCTCCTTTTATCGTAATTACATATCCTCTTACGGTAAAATCATCAACACTTTCTATTTTGTTATATACATCATTAATATTATCGGATTCATCACTATAAGTGTTCATAGCAATAATGGTTAAATCGGTTGGAGGATAAACACTTTCGACTTGATATTCTTCTTTTATAGATGTTTGGCTTTCATCAATTAGTCTATATAATTCTTCTTCATCATCAATAACACCAATAATTTCACCATGTAAATATACTTGATATTTAGAATTGGCCTCTAGTAATATCTTATCCGTCATTTTACTTAAAAAAAGAATTAGAGTACTAATTAAAGTAATTAAAATAGTTATCATTATTCCTCTTTTATTCATTATATCCTCCTTCATTCTTTTCAGCATGTAAATAATTTTTAAAATTACTCATGTTCAGTTCGAATAATAAACGATATAGACCGGTTGAACCTTTTCTGTGTTTAGCAATAATAACATCGATTGGCACAATCGTCTCTTTCTTTTCACTTTTGGCTTCATAATAGTCTTTTCTGTTTAAAAACAAAACTAAATCCGCATCTTGCTCTAGCGAACCTGATTCTCTTAAATCTACTAAGGCAGGCTCTTTGTTTTCACGTTTATCAACACTACGAGAAAGTTGGGCTAAAGCGATAACTGGAACTTGAAGCTCCATAGCCATGGTTTTAAAAGCACGAGATATTTCAGATACTTCTACTTGTCTTGATTCAACCCGGTTAGAACCTGTGGTAACAAGCTGCAAGTAGTCAATCACTACTAAGCCTAATCCATTTGGTTGGCTCGCAAGACGTCTACATTTAGCTTTAATCTCTGGTGCTGTGATACTCGCATTATCCTCAATATAAATGTTGGTAGAAGCTAGTTTACTTAAAGCTTCATTGTATCTTTTCCAATCGTTATGTTCTAGTTTTCCTGTATTTAATTTATATGAATCAATGCCTCCGACACTAGCAATCATTCGGTTAACAAGCATTTCTGCTGACATTTCTAGGTTAAATATAGCAATCGCTTTATCAGTTGAAAAAGCAGCATTGGTAGCTATATTTAGAGCAAAGGCAGTTTTTCCCATACCAGGACGAGCTGCTAGAATGATAAGCTCGCCTCCGTGAAGCCCGGCAGTTACTCGATCTAAATCGTAAAACCCCGTTCTAATTCCTGTTATATCACTTTTGTTTTTAGCTAGTTCTTCAAGACGTTCTTGGGCTCTACGTAACACTTCATGAATGGGAACAAATTCGCTAGAACTTCTTGCTTTTACTACATTTAAAATGCTTCTTTCGGCATTATCTAACATGCTAGTAATATTCTCTTCGTTATAAGCACTTGCAACAATATCGGTTGCAGTATTAATTACATTTCTTCTTATCGCAGCATCTTTTAATATTTTGATATAGTATTCAAGGTTTGCTGATGTAACAACGGAATCAATAACTTCGGTTAAATAAGTGATTCCCCCTATTTCATTAAATACCTTTTTCTTGTCTAATTCAGCTTTTACTGTTGTTAAATCAACGGGTGTTCCTTCTTTATATAAACTTATGATAGCATTAAAGATAGTTCTATTTTTTTCATTATAAAACATATCTTCGGTTACTTCTTCATTTATTTTTTCTAGAGCATCGCTACTTAAAAAGGCAACGCCTAAAACACTCATCTCTGCTTCCAAATCACTCGGAAGGGCTCTTGAGGCCATAAAATCACCTACTTACTTTTTTAGTTCAATCCTTAATTTAAATGTTACTTTTTTGTGAAGTACTATTTCTACTTCATGAATTCCTAGAGAATCTAGTTCTGTATCTAATTTGATACATTTTTTATCTATGGAATAACCTAATTCTTTCAGTTTATCCGCTATTTGCTTGGTAGAAATTTTGCCAAATACTTTGTCGCTAGCACCTGTTTTTACTTTAAACGATACAATTTTGTTTTCCAATTCTTTTTTTATTTTTTGAAAACTTTCTATACGCTGCGCTTCTGTGGCTCTTTCTTCATCTAATCTTTTATCTAGTACTTCTTTACTTCTTTTGGTTAGAGGGACTGCTAGTTTGTTTTTGATTAAGTAATTATTTGCATATCCATCACTTACTTCTAATATATCATCTTTTTTACCAACTTTTCTTACGTCTTCTAGCAAAATAATTTTCATATAACCACCCTTTCTTACGTAACCTTATTATATCAAAAAAAAGCTACTAATTAAAGTAGTTTATTTTCTTCTTGAAAAAAATATCATGGCAATAAAACCTAAGACAATTACTCCAAATACACAATAAACTATAATTGTGGCAATAGGACTTGGCTCTCTATATAAGTCATCCAAAAGTTCTTCTTCTATATCTAGGCCATATTCACGAGAGGTTGCCGCTACAACATCTTCATATCCACCATTTTCGATGTAATTTTCGGCTATAGTAAATAATTCTTCCCAGGTTCCTGTTCCATATCCTTTTATGTATTCTGTTCCTACGACAAAGAATGGTGTTCCATAATTTGTTGTTTTGTCCACTTCCAGTTCGGTTGCTACTTGATCCATTAAAGTGGCATTTTCATCGTTTTCCCATACTTCATAAGTAACAATTTCAACATTGTCTGGTATTTCATCTCGATGGTTATTAATATAATCTAAGGCATGTTCACAATGTTCGCATGTACTTCCTCTAAATAAATAAACTCTAATTGTTTCTTCTTCGGCATTTACATGTAATGGCATTATCACTACACTTGCCATCATTAATAATATTATTAAAATCTTTTTCAAAATAATCACATCCTCTAAAGTATTATAACAGACAATATTTTTTTAGTAAAGATAATTTTTTGTACTATTTTTTGATGAAAGCTCATAGTTTTAATTAGAAAGATGAAAGATGGTGAAATTTTGGAAAAAAAAGAATTACTTGAATCAATAGCCAAAAGAGGAAATGGGAGTATTTATCTAGGTGTTGTGGGAGCGGTTCGAACTGGTAAATCTACTTTTATTAAAAGATTTATTGAAAATTTGGTTGTTCCAAATATCCATGATGAATATGAAAAAAAACATTGTTTGGATGAAATCCCCCAAAGTGCAGGGGGAAAAACCATTATGACGACGGAGCCGAAATTCGTTCCATCAAATGGTGCGGAAATCCAGGTGGATGAATTTACCACCAATATTAAACTCGTAGATTGTGTGGGATTTGTCATACCAGGAGCGGCAGGATACGAAGATGAATCAGGGAACCCTAGAATGGTTAAAACTCCTTGGTTTCCCGACTCTATTCCTTTTGTAGAAGCGGCAGAGATTGGTACCGAAAAAGTCATTCGAGATCATGCGACTATTGGTATTGTTGTTACAACTGACGGGTCTTTTGGAGAGATTCCAAGAATGAATTATGTGGAAGCAGAAGCAAGAGTTGTTAATGAATTAAAGGAAATTGGGAAACCTTTTATTGTTATTCTAAACAGTATTCATCCAACAAATACAGAAACCGTAAGAATTGCCAAGGAAATGGAATCGGCTTATGATGTACCGGTATTACCTATTAGTGCTGAGAAAATGAATGAAGTAGAAATTATGGAAATTCTTAAAAAAGCATTATATGAATTCCCAGTCTTAGACATTAAAGTAAATATTCCGGAATGGATTGATGCTTTACCTAAAAATCATGAAATAAAACAACATTTCCTAGAAAAAATTAGAGAAAGTGTGATTAGTGTAGAGAAAATAAAAGATATTGATTTTATTTTAGGGCACTTTGAAGATAGCGAATACATTTCTAAATCTTATATTAGTGAGCTTGATGCGGCAACAGGTACGGTTACCATTAATTTAGAAGTTAGAGAAGAACTTTATAATGAGGTTTTATCGAGCATTATGGGAGATGCGGCGACAACAAAAGCTGGACTTATTCGGATATTTGCAGGTTATAAAGAAACGAAAGAAGAAATGGATTCCATTAAGGAGGCCTTAAAAGTTGCTCGTAGTTCTGGTTATGGTATTGTTTATCCAACAATTAAAGATATGAAGTTAGAAACTCCGGAGATTGTAAAACAAGGAGCTAGGTATGGAGTTAAGTTAAAAGCTACGGCCTCTTCTATCCACTTGATGAAGGTTGAGGTACAATCAACATTCGAACCAATTATTGGAAGTGAAGCACAAAGTAAAGAACTTATTAATTACCTCATGAAAGATTATGAGAAAGACCCTAATTCGATTTGGCAAAGCGAAATATTTGGTCGAAGCTTAGAGGCAATCGTTCAAGAAGGAATACAGGCAAAACTGTCTATGATGCCGGATGCTACTAGATATAAACTTAGCCAGACCGTTACTAAAATTGTTAATAAAGGCGCTAATAACTTAATTGCTATTGTCTTATAAAAAACTTCAGAAATTTAATCTGAAGTTTTTTAGATTTTAAATATTTTGTTTTTCTTTCTGAAATAGATTATGGTACCAATTAATAGCAATGCCACAATAATGGAAATTCCACTTATTGCCCCAGTTTGAGGATTTTCTACATCTACTCCAGTATCCGCCATAGATACCGTATCCCCAAGAACAACTCCTTCAATATCATCATTCGGATTAATTAATTCAACACTGGTATCATTATTAATTTCTCCTGTATCATCAACAGTAGTTGGTACATCAGTATCATCTATACTTGTATAAACACGGATGGATGCTTGAGCGTGTAATTTACTTCCTAAATCAATCCAAGTCTCACCATTTGTTGATAAGTAAGATACACCATCTGTGACTTCAAAATTTCGGTATGGACTAGTGAGAGAGGATCCTTTCATGGCAATTGGAATTACATCGTCAGTCTCATCATCAGTAACGTACTTTACAATAATTGAAAACTCATCTGTTACGTAAATATCATCTTTCGGAGTTATACTCATATATCCGGCATGAGAAGTAGTACCACTTGCTATTTCTACATTATTTGTTAGAGAAGCATTGCTCGCATAATAAACCGTATAGTCTATTCCTTCCTTGCTTGTAGCAAATGTTACTTTATCAATTTTTTCTGCACTACTATTAAGTTTGGTGAAAGTATTTGCTAAATAGTTTGTATTTGATTTGCTTGTTAATGTTACATTGGTTCCTAAATCATCATAGTAATAAACTTCATCAGATACATTTAAATCCGTGTTATAGAAACCTACTACATTTGTACATATATTTATATCATCGTAAGATACATAATAATAACCATTATCGCCTACACTGGTGCCATAAGAATTTTTAACAATCCATGCTCCCCTTCTTGTGGCATTATTAGTAAAACTAGTCACTTCTACTGAGTCATCCCAACCTACTATAGCAACCGCATGATTGGAAATATTTGATCCATTATAATAGTAGTAAGCACCATTTGTATATCCATCATCTAATTTAAAGTAGATTGAGGAGGCCAAAGCACCATGATTGACTAAGTATTGTTTAATCGTATTAATGCTATTTTCACTACATGCTCCTTGAGAGTTGTTTAAATAGAATATATCATCTACATCGATACTTGTCTTGAGGCTAGTCACTGTGCTTTCATTTATGCTTGTTCTACTATTTATAACATCGACTAAAGTTTGGAAAGGCATTTCGCTTTCTCTAACTGGTCCCCAATAATTTAGGACGTAAGCTGATGTATACTCTAGTTTTCCACCACTATTTAAAGAACGGTTGAAAGTGATGTAATGTGGGTTATATAAAGAATCTTGGGTCATGAATTCTAGGTGAGCAACACTTAAATAATCTGTATTAATGTTATTCATTAAAAGATTAGATTCAATCGATGCAAGAGTTGCAAAAGCCCAACAATCATCAGTAATTCCTTGATTATTTACTCCTAAAACATATTTATCTTGCAGGGTAAAGCGTTCCATGGAATAACTATTACTGCTTCCTACTAAACCACTTTCCTCTTGCTTACACATCGTTGGCATTGGTGTCGAAGCTCTTTCCTCGGCACTTAAATTTAACCAAGCAATGTATTCATCTGAATATTCACATAATTCTAGAGTAATATCCGCGGCTTGGGTGGTAGATATTCCGATAAATAGCGCAATCATGAAGGTTATTATTTTTTTCATATATGACACTTCCTATTCTTTGATATCATTATACCATCTCCCGCTTTTATTTGACATAGCGTTTACTCAACTTTACAGTAGTTATACAAAAAAAGATGATGCACATGGCAACATCTTAATATTTTCTGGTTTTAATTTCTTCCTTTATCATTGCTATAAATTCATCAATACCGACGGTCGTTGTTTCATCACTTCCACATTTGCGGTAACTAACTGTATTATTTTCGACTTCTTTGGCACCAATGATGACTGCATAGTTTTTCTTCTTCATTACACTTTCCCGCATTTTGTATCCCAGTTTTTCATCCCGGTCATCTAATTCGACACGAATATTTTCTTTCTTTAGAAGATTTACTAAATTTTTTGCATACTCTAGGTGATATTCATTATTAACAGGTATGACATTAACCCCTACGGGTGCAAGCCATAATGGGAATAAGCCTTTTCTTTCTTCTAAGTAATAAGCGATGAAGCGATCTAGGCTTCCAAATATTGCTCGGTGTAAAACTACTGGTGTTTTTTTCGAACCATCTTTATCTACATATGTTAAATCAAACTTCATTGGTAAGCAGAAATCTAGTTGACAAGTAGATAGTGTATATTCATTACCAACGGCTGGACGAACTTGAACGTCTAGTTTTGGTCCGTAGAAGGCTGCTTCACCAATTTTCTCTGTATAATCGATGCCGATGTGATCTAATACTTTTCTTAGAGTATCTTCAGCATGATTCCACATATCATCATCGGGATAATATTTTACTTTATCTTCTGGGTCTCTTAGAGATAATTCAAAACGATAGTCTTTAATTCCTAACTCTTTATAAACTTCTAGTATTAAGTTTACAACGAGTGAGAACTCTGATTCAATTTGCTCTGGTGTTACAAATAAGTGAGCATCATTTTGGCAGAATGTCCGAACTCGTTCAATTCCTTTTAAAGCTCCACTTGCTTCATAACGACAATCTCTTGCAATTTCACCAATACGAATAGGTAAGTCACGGTAAGAGTGGATAGAATTGGCATAAATCATCATGTGATGAGGACAGTTCATCGGACGTAAAACAAACTCTTCGCCTTCTACTTCCATTTTAGGAAACATACTTTCTTGATAGTGTTCCCAATGTCCGCTCGTTTTATATAATTCCACATTGCCAAGAGGTGGAGTTAAAACATGTTTGTAGCCTAACTCACGTTCTTTTCCTTTGATGTAATTTTCTAGTTCTTCCCAAATAATATAACCATTCGGTAGATACATAGGTAGTCCCTTACCTACTAAATCAGAAGTCATAAAGATATTTAAATCTTTGCCTAACTTTCTATGATCTCGTTCTTTTGCTTCTTCTAAAGCTTTTAAGTGACTTTCTAATTCTTCCGGTGTATCAAAACAAATACCATAAATCCGTTGTAATACTTTGTTGTTCTTATCCCCTTTCCAGTAAGCTCCACTTACCTTGAGTAGTTTAAAGTTTTTGCATTCTTTTACTGATTCCACATGAGGTCCTCGGCATAGATCGGTAAAATCTCCTTGGGTATAGCAAGTAATTGGCGCGCTTTCATCCATTTTTTCAATCAAATCGATTTTGTAAGGATCATCCTTAAACTTTTCTAATGCTTCTTCTTTCGTTAATTCGTGTCTCACAATTCTTTTGCCATCTTTGGCAATTTTCTTCATTTCCCGCTCGATTGCTGGTAAGTCCTCTTCGGTTAGAGTAACATCACCTAGGTCGATATCATAATAGAATCCTTCTTCAATCACTGGTCCTACCCAAAATTTTGCTTCAGGGTATAAATGACTTATCGCTTGGGCTAAGAGATGGGCACAACTGTGGTTTAATACACTTAATCTTTCATCTTCTTTAATATTTATCATCATTCTTCCTCCTTCAATTTTTCAAAACGATATTTCTGATGAGTAACATTATCTGGTCTTTGACTCACATCTTCTTTATCTAAAAACATTGATAATGGTCTTACCCAATACTCGTCATTATGGGTATAGACGACCATATCTTCTAGTGTTTCGGAATGTTTAGCAATACATACAACTTCCATAATGCCACCTTTAAAATGTCTAAATTTATCTTTCGGTTTAATTTCCATAACATCATCCTTTCATTAAAAAAAGGATGATACCAAGGAGTCTTAGATAAGACGGTACCATCCTTTTATTTCACTTATTTTTGATAACGGTAATTACCGGGGATGATTGGTCCCTCTAGAAAGTAGTAATTTATAAAATTGTTTACTGATTTGCAGCGAACATCAGCTCTCTATAAAACACTTTTTATAAATCATGTCTTTCATCACTCGATTTAGTTAAGTATATCACACAATATAGTGGTTTTCAAGTTTAGATTAAAACATTTTCGCCATTTTCACAATGTTTATAAAAATCTTTTCCGAAGTTTGACAGTTGATCTTTTTATGAAATGTAACTTTGCCTAGATAGTACCTAGGTTTTATTTTGTCAAGTT
>CALVHK010000024.1 GCA_944327405.1 uncultured Bacilli bacterium
AGAATAATCCTTGGATTAGCCGGATCATCTTCAATCTTTTCTCGAATTCTTTTAATATAAACCGTTAAAGTATTATCATTGACATATTCCTCATCAGTATCCCAAATATTTGCTAAAATACTATCTCTTGTAAAAACTTTACCCGGATTCATAAACAAAATGAGCAAGATCTTATACTCTAAAGCTGTTAAAAATATTAATTCATCCTTTTTAAAAACTTTAGCTTCCTGAGGATAAATGGTAACATCTTGAATCTGAATCTTACCATTGTTTTCTTTATTTGTTCTTCTTAAAACAGAGTGCACTCTACTAATTAATTCTCTTGTTTTAAATGGTTTCGTTATATAATCATCTGCCCCACTATCTAAAGCTTCAACAATACTTAATTCAGAATCATTCGCAGTCAAAAATATCGTAGGAATATCCTTTAACACTTTTATTTCTTTATACAATTTAAGTCCATTCATATCAGGCAAGTTAATATCCAAGATAAGAAGATCAAAATGGATAGACTTTATCTTTTCTAAAGCATCTCGTCCCAAAGTGCATTTCTCGATTTCAAAGCCTTCTTTTTTAAGACAGAAAGCTAAACCATCTAATATTGCCTCATCATCTTCGACTAATAATATTTTCATGCTTCATCCTCCCAATAAATCAGAATATCTTCTAACCCTTCGGCATTCCACCGGAAGTGTCCACTAATAGGATCTTTTTCCGCTCTTGATCTTAAAACATCCTCTTCCCTTAAAGGTTGTCCTGAATTATGAATGACATAAGGCTCGCCATCCCGGTTTCGCTTATCACTGATAATGCCAATATGCTGATATTCACCAAACACTACAATATCACCAGGTTGCCATTCCGAAATATCGTCTATATCTAAAGTTAAATTTTCCGCATATTTCGAAAAGAAAACATATAAATTACCTACTCTTCGAAAATCAATATTGGAATCAGGATAACGTACATGGTAATCTTCTTCGTTACTAATTTCAATATCATGATCTACCATTGCCCTTAAATCATATCCAGCATTTCGAAATGCCCGCCATATAACATCCGTACAAACGCCAATATCATCTGGAGGATAACCCGTATCCCAATATCTACCATCATATGTTGGATGATTTTCTGCATCCATCCTTGCTCCAAGTAATATATCGGTATAATCATCTATTCCATTTTGATTAGCATCCACACGACTTGTAACTACTTCAATCCCAAAATCTTCAGCTGTATAATAGGGTTTATATCTTTCATACATATAAAAAGCAAAAGGCAAACTAACTGCCAAAAGTAAGACAATCACAATTACAAAAATAAACTTGTGCTTTAAAATAAATTTCATACATCCTCCTACAATTTTCGAACTCGATACCCAAGACTTTCCAATTCTCGATAATAATTACTATAATTTTCCGGTTTTAAGTTTAATCCATGCTCCTGCATTTGAAATACCAATTCATAAAGATATGTTAACTCTTTTTCACTACATTCTTGGTTTTCAAAATGAGCTTTAACAAGCCTGCAAAACAAATCAAAGTTCTCTTTCCCTGCATACTCTTTTAACATGTTAAAGTTCTCACTCATAATACTATCTTGAATAATTTTATGAAAAACAATATAAAATGGTTCAATTAAATAAAAAAATTGTTCATAACAATTAACAAAATCAAACTTCCCTAGACAAGATGGAATTGGAGCTCGCAATTTAATATAAATATCCAATATTTGATGAGCGATATAATCATTAAATAACTCTACACACTCTTTATTAAGAAATGGTGTTGTCATAATAATATCTTCTTCACTCACAGCTACGGCCGGATCCATAAAAGCATGATTAACTTCATGGATAACAGTTTCTAAATTAACGGCCAAAAGAGGCAAGAAAATAGCATGATAATATTTTTCTCCTTCCCCTTCAAATACGGTATAAAAAGGATTCTTATCACTAGCATCTAAATAATCTAAAAACAGTTCGCTTAAAGAATCTCTTGCAAAATCTGATTCTACTATATACGCATCACAACTAGCCTTTACAAAAGTATCCTCATCAAATAGACGAATACGTTTAGTAACATCACTCAAATACTGTATATAATAGCTAGTTATCCGCTTATCTTTATTACTAATATTATACCCATACTTACGAAACACCTTAAGGCAAGGCTCTGATAAAAAGAAAGTATAGCAAATTGAATTTATTGTTTCTTTAATTTTTGAATAATACTTATCTCCATAAAATATCGTAAAAGCTTGAATCAAATACGGCCGAATTGTTTTTAATGCTTCTCTTAACTCATAACCATATTTTTTATTATAATCCTTTATACGCTTAAACTTTTTCATGTTCTTGCATCCTAGCTCTATTTTTACAATATTGATAAACATGATTGGTAGTTAAACAATCTTCAATACTCCGATGAGAAGAATACATTAAATGAAAATAGTTTTTGAGTGTTTCTAACTTATGATTATAAACGCCTTTAATATACTTACGAGCCAAAATTACGGTATCAATATTAGTATTTGTAATCATAGGTAAGTTTAAGTTTATAATATTTTCTTCAATAAAAGATAAATCAAACCGAGAGTTATGCGCTACAAGTGGTAAATCTTCAATAAACTGGATAAACTTAGGCATAGCCTCTTCAATTGTTATGGCACTACTTACAAGCTCATCATCTATACCAGTAATCATCGTAATTACATCTGGAATTGGAACACCTGGATTAACTAAAATACTAAGTTCATCTACCAGCTCATTATTACAGTACTTTAAAGCTCCAATTTCAATAATTTTTGCATACTTAGGATCAAACCCAGTCGTTTCTAAGTCAAACACAACATAATCATCAACCAAATTCTTTTCTCTATTTAAACTAATCATAATAAATCCTCGATCACTTGATAAACCTCATCTCTACCCTTTTTAGAAACTGTTGAAAAAGGAATAAATTCCTCATCACTAGGAAGCTTAAGCGTATCTTTAATGAGTTTGTTTTGTTTTTCCCGATTATTTTTACTTACTTTATCATATTTGGTTGCAACCACTTTAATTTTCAAATTATAATATTTCAAAAAATCATACATCAAACAATCATCTTCTGTAGGTTTATGACGATAATCAATAAGTAAGAAAACACATTTTAAAGATTCTCTTGATTTCAAGTACTCTTCAATCATCACTCCAAACTTTCTTTGTCTTTCATGACTTACTGCCGCATACCCATAGCCTGGGACATCAACAAAATAAAAACGATTATTAACTAAGTAGAAATTTAGAGTTTGGGTTTTTCCTGGTTTTGAAGAAGTATGCGCAAAATTCTTACGATTAATTAACGTATTAATAAAACTAGACTTTCCGACATTACTTCTACCTACTAGTAAAAACTCTGGTAACCCCTCTTCTGGATACTGACTTGCTCTTACAGCACAAGTTTTTAATTCAACACTATCAATTTGCATAATATTCACCAACCTAATTATATTATATTTTACTAATTTTTGCAAATATCCCGAATAAAATTAGTTATAAGGAGGAATGGCATGAATAATTTTCATAATTTTCCTCCAAACGTAAATCCCCAAACGTTTGCCTTTCTAGCCTGCTTAGTCGGATCTGCTCTAGCGGGTGATTTTGATGCTTACGAACAATCGAGTATTGGCAACTGGCTTATGTTAGTCGGTGAATTTATGCTAACCGCTGCAGCCCAACAGCAATTAATTGAAGCTAGACTAGAAAACTTTAACATTAACATAAACAGTCGCGAACATAAAAGTGGTGGTAGCTTTTATAAAAATAACTCTAAAAGTAGCCAAACCCAAAGAACGGAAGTCGATTTTTTATTAGAAGCAGTTAAAAAACTTCAAGAAGAACTTGAAGCTTTAAAAAAGGATTAATCTTTTAGTATTCTAAGCGAATTTAATATTGCTAACAAAGTAACTCCAGTATCGGCAAATACAGCTGATGCCATATGAGCAAATCCAAACATAGCCAAAATCAAAATAAGTATTTTAATACCAATCGAGAAAATTAAATTCATCATAATAATTTTTTTCGTTTTACGAGCAATACGCATCATAGTAGGAAGACCTTCTAAATCATCATTCATAATAACAATGTCACTAGCTTCTATAGCACTATTACTTCCAATGTTACCCATACTAACACCGACATCTGCTTGCACTAAACTAGGAGCATCATTAATACCATCCCCAACAAATATTACCTGATGCGTCTTTTGTAAGTCTTCCAGTTTTTGAAATTTTTCCTCCGGCAAAAGTTCCGAACTATATTCATCAATTCCTACATTTTTCGCAACAAGACTCGCAAAAGACTCATTATCCCCAGTTAACATATAAGTCTTCATGTGATAACTCTTAAGTTTTAGAATGACTCTTTTAGCATTATCTTTAATATGATCGTTAAATACTAAACCACCAATGACTTTATCGTTTACACTCACAAAGACATTATCGCGTTTCTTAACACCACAAAAACTTGCACTCCCCACTTTAATTGCATCACCCTGATAAGAAAATTCAATTCCTTTACCATCTATTTCCTTAAACTTAGATACACGAGAAGTATCCAAAGCTTCTTTATTTTCACTTAGAATTAATTTCGCAATCGGATGATTCGAAAAAGACTCACCCAAACTAGCTAACTTAAGTATTTGCACTTCAGAATAACTTTCATCATAAACATTTATTTTTTCTAATTCAAAAGAGCCTGTAGTAAGTGTACCTGTTTTATCAAACACAATTGCATCACACTTAGTTAATAGATCTAAATAATTACTTCCCTTAACAAGCACTTTCTTCTTAGAAGAGATACCAATTCCTGCAAAATAAGATAAAGGAACAGAAATAGCAATCGCACAAGGACAAGAAATAACTAAGAATGTTAAAGCCCGGTAAATACTATCTTGATAAGTAACGCTAGATACAAGTGGTAAAAAGGCACCTATTAAAATAGCAATAACTAAAACAATTGGCGTATAATAACTAGCAATACGTGAAACAAAAGTCTCCGTTTTAGCTTTATTATTCGTAGCATTTAATGTTAATTCAATAATTTTATAGGCTGTACTATCAAAGTAAGTTTTTTCTACTTCAATTTCAATAACATCTCCAGCATTAATAAAACCTGATAAAACTGATTCCCCTACTTGGACTTTTCTTAAAAGAGATTCTCCTGTAAGTCCTGAAGTGTCAACAGAGGTACTACCATTAATGATTTTCCCATCAACCGGAATTAGTTCACCTTTTTTTACAACGATAACATCACCAATTTCCAACTCATCGCTTTTTACTTTCGTAATTCTTTTATTCTTTTTTAAATTAGCATAACTAGTTTTTAATTCCACCAAATCTTTAATTGATGTCCGACTCTTATTCACTGCTTTTTCTTCTAGTATTTTTCCAAGAACATATAAAAGTAATACCATCAAACCTTCCATATGTTCTCCAAGAATGTAAGCACCTATTGCTGATATGCAAATTAAAGCATTCTCATCAACGTTATGTGATTTAACAATCTTTTTTATTGCTCGGATAAACGTTTTATACATAAGTAATAAATAGCAAATCACTAATAATATTTCTTTGGCAAGCTCATTTTTAATAAGGAAGGAAACTCCTAAAAGAATAAGGGCCAAAATAAACCTGAAAAGTTCTAAATCTCCTTTGTTTTCCTCATTTTTTTCCGCATAAACTAGCACGTCTGGTTCTACTCGTTTAACCATTTTCAATATTTCCGGAAAAGGATTATCTAGTTTTGTCTTAAAATTCAAAGTTAAAGTGCTAAAATTAACGACTACGGAAGAAAATCTATCATCCTTCTTAATTTCATCTTCTATTTTCTTCGCACAATTCGCACAATCTAAATTTTCTAAATAATACTTATAATTCAAGGGCATGCTCACGTCCTATCTCAAATAACTTAATTACATGCTCATCTTTCAAGCTATAATAAACAATTTTCCCATCTTTTCTTGATTTCACTAACTTAGCTTGCTTTAAAATTCGAAGTTGATGAGAAATCGCCGATTCACTACTATTCGTAATAAAAGCTATATCCGAAACACATAGTTCACTTAACTTTAAAGCATAAATAATTTTTATTCTAGTGCTATCACCAAATATCTTAAATACTTCAGCAACATCAAACAATAAATCATCACTAAGCATTTTATTTTTGACTTTCTTTGCCAAACTCTCATGAATCAAATCTCTATTCATTTTATCTCTCCTTCATTTGAATACCCGTTCATATATTCAATTATATGCTATTACATAATAAATGTCAATACTAAATATGTCAAGCAATCTTCAAGGTCGCAATTTGCGACCTTGAAGACTATCTATATCTTAAAATACAAGTCCAAACTTACGGCTAATAATCTATCAATTTAGTTTCTATCCCACTTGTGGTCGCAAATTGCGACTTCAAAATTAAAAAATCTCACTTATTCAACTCACACTCATAGTAGACCTCTACCCCAATTTGCGGTTTCAAGTTGAAACCGCAAATTGAAAGGTTTTCTCATATTTTACTCCTCCACCAACTTTTTTATTGGATACTCCAGTTTATCAATTTTATCAAGTAAATTTTTTAATATCTCGTTATCCTCCATCTTCGTAATAGCAAAACATTTCTTTCCTAAATCTTTAAACGATGCTCCACAGTGATACAAAGTCATTTTATCTATAATAATAAAGCGATCATGAAAAGAATCATTTTTAATTATTTTAACATTTTGGTATTGACGTTCATACATTTCTAAATCTTTCTTATTAATGTTTTTCGTTACAATTAGAACTTCCTTTTGAATAGAAGCAAAAACATCTAATATATTTTTATCTAAGTAATTATCAATAATAATGATGCTTTCCTGAGATTGATTCAAAATATCGCATAATAAAGAATAGGCATCATATATAGCCCCATCAAAAAATAAATGATAAGCCTTTTCGTTATCCATTTTATCAAAAATAAGTTCAAATTTATGATCGTAATCAATGAGTTTAGTTTCTATGCTAGATACTCTAGTCTCCAAAATATTACTAGCAATGTATTTACGCATAGCAACAAAAGCGTCCATAATTTTAATACTAACTTCTTCAGCCACTTCGGTTCTAAGAACTGTTGCTAACATTGCAACTCCCTGTTCTGTAAATGCATAAGGTAATTTTCGGACTCCACCATAGCTATCCCAACTTGAAGTTTCAGATTGAAACTTCAAGTCACAATATTCTTCTTTTGTTAATTGATACATAAATCTTTCTGGAAATCGATTAATATGTCTTTTAACTGCCAAATTAATTGATTTCGTTCCATTTGCACATTTATAAAGCCATGCCAAATCACTATCTAGCATCACTTGTTTTCCCCTTACCTCATAAATCAAATCTTCTACTTTAATATCATTAATCATTAATTCGTTCATTTCCATTCCCCCCTTTGCTTTTCGAGCATCGCAAATTGCGATCTCAAACATTTATGATTACAAACTAATTATATCACAATACATACATTAGTTCAATACAATATTGTTAAAAAATAGCTTAAAAATTAAGCTACTCTAAAATCATCTTCCATGGTAAATACGATGTTTTCTTCAATCCATTCTTTTCTTGGTTCTACTTTATCCCCCATGAGAACATTTACTCGTTTTTCAGCTAAAGCTGCATCATAGATATTAACACGGATTAAACTTCTTGTCTCAGGATTCATGGTTGTATCCCATAACTCTTCGGCATTCATCTCACCTAGACCTTTGTTTCTAGATATATCTGGTTTTCCTGGATTTTCAGATACAATTTTAAACCGTTCCTCATCAGAATAAGCATAAAAATGTTTCTTTCCATAATCCAGTTTATATAAAGGCGGTTTAGCAATATAAAGTTTACCAGCCTCAATTAACGGACGCATAAACCGGTAGAAGAAAGTAAGCAAAAGAATTTGAATGTGAGAGCCATCAACATCGGCATCAGTCATAATAATAACTTTATCGTAATTGGAGTCAGCAACATCAAAGTCAGCACCGAGTCCTGCCCCAATCGTATGAATAATCGTATTAATCTCTTCATTCTTAAGCATTTCTGTAATATTCGCTTTCTCAGCATTGATAACTTTACCTCTCAAAGGAAGGATTGCCTGGAACTTACGATCACGCCCACCCTTTGCAGATCCACCGGCCGAATCCCCTTCGACTAAGAATAATTCGTTTATTTTTGGATTCTTACTTGTTGCTGGAGCAAGTTTGCCAGACAAGTTCTTTTCCACCTTGTTTTTTCCCTTACCGTTTCTTGCTTCTTCTCTGGCGCGTCTTGCTGCTTCTCTTGCCATCTTACTTTTGCTTGCTTTATCAACAATATTAAGGGCTACTTCTTTATTTTCTTCTAAGAAAAACTTTAAGTGCTCGTAGGTTACTGCTTCCGTAATACTTCTTGCCTCAGGGGTACCCAGTTTCCCTTTTGTCTGTCCTTCAAATTGGAGCAAATTCTCTGGAATACGTAAATTAATAACAGCACTAAGTCCTTCTCTAACATCACTACCATCAAAAGCAGCATCTTTACCTTTGATTAAATTATTCGCTTTCACATAATCATTGAATGCTTTAGTAATACCCGTTTTAAACCCAACTTCATGTGTACCACCATCGGTCGTTTTAACATTATTAACGAAAGATATAATATTTTCATTGTATGTATCCGTATACTGCATCGCAACATCGACTTCAATCCCACTTTTTGTCCCACTAAAATTGAGTACTTTATTTAAGGTAGTTTTCCCTTCATTCATAAAATTAACAAAATCCGCTAACCCGTTTTCATAATGAAATTTCGTTTCTTTCTTACCATCTTCATCAATAACTTCAATGGTAACACCAGGAATTAAAAAGGCACTTTCCTGCATTCTTTCTACAATGGTTGTATAAGAAAAATTACAGTTCTTAAATATTTCATAATCCGGCATAAAAGTAACAACGGTACCTGTTTTATTCGACTTACCAATTGTTTTTAAAGAACTATCAACTACTCCTCCATCTTTAAACCGAATATTAGAAATGACTCCATCCCGGTAAATTAAAACATCCATGCTTTTGGATAGTGCATTAACAACACTAGCACCAACACCGTGAAGTCCACCACTTACTTTATAGTTTCCTTCTTCAAATTTACCACCAGCATGCAAAATCGTGTATATTACCTCAGGAGTAGATTTACCTGATTCATGCATTCCAATTGGTACACCCCGACCATTATCAGCGATGGTAATCGATCCATCTTTATGTAACACAATTTTAATATGATTACCATAACCATTAATAATTTCATCAATGGAATTATCAACAATTTCCCATACTAAATGATGAAGACCTCTCTTATCAGTACTTCCAATATACATACCAGGTCTTTTGCGTACTGCCTCTAGACCTTCTAATATTTTAATTGATGATGCATCATACTTCTCTGCCATTTTTATTCACCCTACCATCCATTATAACAAAGAAATAGGAAAATGTAAAACAACTTAACAAGTATTTTACACATTAAAGCTTGCATCAAACTACATATTCCCGTATAATGTAATCAGGTGATACATATGCAAAACAAGGCAAAAATAATACTAATTAGTATAGGTGCATTTCTTTTAGTTATAGCACTAATTATTTTAATTCTTTTTATCATTTATAAAAGTTCTACTCCAGAAAGCGAAAATAGCAACAACACGGAAGAAAAAACCGTAACGGCCTATATATTCCGTCGCGACAACTGTCCGTATTGTGAAAATGCCATCGAATATTTCTTATCTATTGAAGAACTATTCCCTTACCTAGAAATCAAAGCTTATGAAGTAAGTGATTACCCAGCCAATCGCAACTTAATGAACGCTGTATCTCAAGAACTGGGTATTGAAGCAAGAAACTCTGTACCTTTAATTGTCATTGGCTCATACTCTTTAAGAGGCTTTTCCATCAATTACCGTGAAACACTTAATAACGAGATTGCAGAAGCTTATCAAAACGCCAATTATGAAGATATTGTAAAAAAGGTGATAGAAGAAAATAATCTAAATGTCGAAGAAGAAATTATTACCAAAAATTAAGAAAGTGAGCCGATCACTTTCTTTTATTATCACTAATGATTTCCATATCAACACTTAATTGTTTAATTCTCTCAATA
This sequence comes from uncultured Bacilli bacterium, assembly GCA_944327405.1. Lineage (GTDB taxonomy): Bacteria > Bacillota_I > Bacilli_A > RF39 > UBA660 > Caccenecus. Next base: position 10,201 of record CALVHK010000024.1, read on the forward strand.
ATTCTTCTTGCTTTTACTTTATCCAAACTATTTTTTGCCAAAGACAAATGATGCTCTAACTCATCCATCGTAAGATTGGAAGTAAAGAAAGTAGTTAAATGGTTATTCATTCGGTTTTGTAAAATGGTACCAAGTACCTCATCTCTTCCCCACTCACTGACTTGTTCGGCTCCAATATCATCCAAAAGGAGAAGTGGAGCGCTAGAGTATCTATCCATTTTAGCACTGTAACTATCCCAATCTTCTTTTAAGTCTTTTAACACATCCGGAAAATATAAGGCCACAAAATCTACTCTCTTATTCAGATGAAGTTCATTTAACAAAGCATAAATAAGAAAGCTTTTTCCACATCCAAAAGAGCCATGCAAATAAAGACCTTTCATATCTTTATACACATCATATTCATCATAAAACTTCTTGATCCATTTAATGACTTCTACCCGGTTTTTATCCTTAACATCAATTTCTTTAAACCGAGCATGAATAAGTTCTTTACTAGCGGTATCTTTTAAAGCTAGCAAACGATCATTTTCTTTCTTAAACTTACAAGGAACATAAACCATATCAATGATTTTACCATCCACTTTTGGATACAAATAATGCCCTACGACTTTGTTCTTACACTCATACAAGCCTTTACAATGGCTACAATTTTTAAGTTCTAAAACACAATCTTCCAGAGAAGAATTATAAACCATACCTACTTCTTCTTGAATGCCTTGCTTATTCACCAAGTTTTTAAAAGTTTCATCCCTCAAACTTTCCCTGTAATCTTCACGCAAGCTTTTTTTTAAATCTTGCACTTGCGTTTTATTATTTAAACTTTCCATAACATCACCTAAATTTTCAATAATTCTTCTAATTCTTTTGCTTCTTCTTCAGATACTTCATCTTTTTCAAGTTGTTTATCAAACCAAACTGGAACACTTGCTTCTCGAACCGGTTTACTACCGGACTTTGTTGTAGTCTTCATCATTTTCTTATGCTCTTTTTCGGCTAAATCCATTGCTTCCCTAGCGGTTTTAACACCAGCTCGCTTCCATTGACCTGCAACTGTTTCAACATAACTAGAAGATAACTTATTATTATTCTTCTTTAAAACATAATCAATGAGCACATTAACAACTGCTGGATTAAGCTCTAAATCAATTAAAAGTATCTCTAAAAGTTTTAAATCCCTGCTTGTTGGATTAGCTCCATGGTATTTACTTTTTAAAAAATCATACGGACTAGTATTTTCGAATACACCAATAATACGTCCTTTTTTAGAAGTATCTCCAATTGGTGTTTTTAAATATTCCGGTTGAGTTCGATAAACTAAAGTTGGCAGATTACCTGATTTAAATTGATAATATTTTCGAGCATTTTTTCTTAATGTATCTTTTTCAATTCCACCTTTTTCATTCAAACTAGCTCTTATTAACTCCACCATTTTTAAAGTATCTAAATCATAAATGAACGATAAATTAACAATTAATTCTCTCATCTTTTTATTTAATGCTTTCTCATTTAAAATACCTTTAGGAATACTACTAATAATGAAATCAAAATCAATATCACTTTCAATATTTAAAGGAAGAGCTTCTCTACTTCTAGCTTCCACAATTGGCATACTAGTTGGCTCAAAAGTTTCATTCATTGGTTTCGTAATTTCTACATAATCTTTTAAATCAACACTTACTTTCCGATACATTTTCTTAATATGATTATATTCTTCTTCACCCACATTATTATATAAAACAATATTTAATATAGGATTATTAAAAAACTCCGAAGCACTCAAAGGAGAATACAATTCATACACATAAGAATTAATATCTCCTTCCTTAAAGTATGTCTTCATTAACCCCACGCCTTCTAATGCTTCTCGAGCTTGCTTAATCGCATCAATTCGACATCTTAAAATACTCATTAAATGATGATGAGTAAAATCTCTACTCATAATCTCTAAGCTATCTAAATCACTCCAGAAAGTAAGATATAAACTTACAGCTGCAAACCCAATAATAGGCTCATATAAATGAATCAAGTTTTTCTTATCAATCTCTGTTAATATAGTTTTATTTACCACAACATATTGATCTGCTGGTAATAATGTAACTAACTTCATATGAACCTCCCTAAAGTTTATTTCCATTAAAATTATAACACAGAAACATCTAAATAAAAACATTATTT